>DASSBQ010000046.1:0-11559 GCA_035698625.1 Nitrospiraceae bacterium | reverse complement strand
GTAACCTTGGTTGGAATGAGTGTTATAGACGGGGCGAAATTACGACATTGATACTATATCAAAGCTGCGGAGACCGAATTCTGTGACCGTCAAGTAAGAGTGTCGCGGCCAGTCTGTTCTTTGACCGGCCCGACGGTCTTCCGCAGCAGAATTTCGGCCGATCCCGCCACGAGCAAATCGGGAAGCGGACCGACTTCCTGGAATCCGTGACGGCGATAAAACTGTCGCGCGCCGGTGTTGAAATCCGATACGCAGGCAAAGAGATTATTCGCGCGCGCAAACACCAGGGATTCGAGATGGTTCAATAGACGAGCGCCGAGCCCTTGTCCCGTTAGGGCGGGGGCAATGGCCAATAATTCCAAATAATCTCCCAAAAGAAATTTGGAGCGCAGGATGGCGATTCCGGCGATGTGATCGGCTTGCGTGAGGACCAGGCTTTCGCGGCCTTGCGGCATGGGTGCAAACATGCGATCCCAGGAATCGACGGTGTAGCCCAGCCGCTTCCATGGATCCGACTCGGCTAACAGCGCGATCACTGCGGCGCGATCCGCCGGCTGCATGGACCTGATGGCGGGCGTTAATGGATCGACTGATGGCATGAAAGCAGATCGGATACGGTCACAGGTTTGAGTCCCTTGTCGGGCAGCACCGTGGTAATGAGTTCCCGGGTGACCTCCCGGGTATGGCGGCCTTTGCCGTTTGCATGCAAGACGATGATGCTGCCGGGCCTCAGTTGCCTCTTCAGTCGCGTGAGAATCATTTCCGCACTCAGGCTGGGATCGGGATCGCCGGACTTGATCGTCCATAGGATGAGTTCCAATCCCAGTGATTTCACCAACGCCATCGTTGCGTCGTTGAACTCTCCATACGGCGGCCGGAAGAGCTTGGCCTGATGCCCATAGGTCGCCTTCAACATGGTGACGGGTCCGGAAATCTCCCGGGCCTGGGATTCGGCCTCGTGAAGGGAAAGGTGCAAGTGCACATTGCCGTGGGTTCCCACCTCGAAATACGGCACGGCCAGCAGTTGTCTTACCGCGGGATCATGCCCCTTGATCCACTTTCCCGACATAAAAAAGGTAGCAGGGGTTCGGTTGCTTGTGAGAAGTTCGACCAGTTCCGCATCAAAACCCGGCCTATCACGGACTGGACAAAGGTCATAGGTGAGCGCGACTGCGGGGCAGGCCCGAGGACCGGCCGTGATGATCCGGCGCTCCTCGGCTGAAGCGAAATCAAGGCAGACAGATAAGCCCAATATGATCCCCGCGCATGCGAGGAAAACGAAACGCATGGCGACAGTATACTCCAGTCCGCACGATTCGCGAATACTTCTGCTGCGACTGCGGTAGTTGACGGTGTGCCGAGGGCCTGTTACGGTGACACATATGCAAGGTCCTGATTGGCAGATCGGCCGCATCTACGGGATTCCCATCCGCATTCATATTTCCTGGCTGATCGTGTTCTGGTTCGTGACCTGGGGATTGGCCACCGGATACCTGCCGGATACTCTGCCGGGGCTGTCGGCTCTTCGTTATTGGGCCATGGGAGCTGTAGCCTCTCTTCTCCTGTTCGGGTCGGTGCTGTTGCACGAGCTGGGACACTCGTATGTGGCGCTCAAGTATCGGATTCCCATCGGGCAAATTACCCTGTTTATTTTTGGCGGCGTCGCGCAAATGCGCAAAGAACCGCCGAGCCCGCGCGCCGAATTCCTCATTGCCATCGCCGGTCCGATCGTGAGTTTGCTGATCGCCGGGGTGTGCCTCGGCCTGGTTGCGCTGGCCGAAGCCTCGTCCGCGGGAGACGCGTTCCGAGGACTGATTGCGTTGGGTGCCGTGCTGGGCATCGTCAATACGAATCTGGGTTTGTTCAATTTGCTGCCCGGTTTTCCGCTCGACGGTGGACGGGTCTTACGGGCGGGCCTGTGGGCTTGGACGAAAGATTTTTATCGGGCGACCAGCCAAGCCGCAACGGTGGGACTCTTGTTCGGGTTGGGGTTCGGTCTGATCGGGGCCCTGCTCGTCGTCGGAGCCGTTTCCGGCACACTGTCAAGTCAGGTGGCAAGCAGCGGGGGATGGATCATTCTTCTCGGTGTGTTTCTGTTTGCGGCGGCCCGGAGCAGTCGCCGGCAGGCAGCCATGCGCGCGTCTCTGGCTGCTATTCCCGTCCGTCAATTGATGGTACGGACGGTGGTGTCCCTGCCGCCGGAAATCACGCTGGAAGAAGCGGTCAACCGGTACTTCTTACCCTATGGCTACAGCGGATTCCCGGTGGTGGAGGAGGGGCGGCTGATCGGATTGGTCACCGTCGCCGATGTGCAAGCGGTTCCTATCTCACGTTGGGCTTCAAGCCGAGTCAGCGAAATCATGCACTCCGCGGATCAGCTGGCGGTCGGTCCGGATCTGTCGACGATGCAGGCGGTGGACCGGATGATTCAGCAGGAAGTGGAGCGCCTTATTGTCGTCGACAATGGGTTGGTGGTCGGCTTGATTACCCGGGCTGTCATCGCTCATTTTGCGGAAGTCTATCCGTCGGGACGGAATGAATGAACAATGCGGATCTCGATTCATTCCTCCATTCTCGCCACGGACAGATTCTGGATAATCGCGATCCTGAGCAGATGGACGACAAGCAGGAACCCATAGACCACGCAGAAAAAATTGAAGGCGACCCGGTAAAAATCGAGCAGCAAAATGGGGAGGAAGAGCGCGAAGATGAGGCTGGCGATCAACGTCATGAAGGTTAATCGCCGGCAAAACTCGTATGAGGCCTGTTTGCCGGTGAGCTTCAATGCTTTGGCATAACGGCCGGCCCTCTGGACACGCGAGGCCTGCAGGGCAGCGGTGTGCTCCTCATTGCGCCGCAGCATGAAATAGCCACCCACGATTCCCACCCAGGGCGCAACCCAGAGAGGCCAGTAAGAGAATCCCGCATAGAGTTCTCCGGTCACCAGAGCGGCGCAGGACGGCGCGTACAGCAGGCCGAGAATCAGCGGAAGGACGCGTTCGTCCGGGGAGTAGTGACCCTCCGGCCCGCCGTGAACCAATTCCCGCTCGAACAGCGGATAGCCGTACTTCAGCACGACCAGGGCGATGGCGGCGCTGAAGGTCTTGTCCGGAATATAGCGGACGCAGTTCTGAAACCAATTGACCATCGTCCAGCCGAGGTGTTGTCCCCATGTCAGCCCGACCCACGTTTGCAAGTATTCGCGTACCGCGGCTTCCCACCGGGCCACCATGCGTGCCAGCGTGGCGGCTACTTCGGGATTGAGCGCGAACACGGCCTGCTCTCCGAGCGCGGCCTGGATCAATGTTCCGGGAATGCTCATCACCACGGCCCCGAACAGGCCGAACATCGTCAAAAACCAGGCATGCGAGAAAAACGAACTCCGGCCTGCTTTCAGATAATGCCGGAAGCTTGCACGGCGCGCCATGATGCCCCAGAAAAATCCTCCCGCCATGTTGACCAGGGACCAAGGAAAGATCACGACATCCGCTCCCGCCTCCGGATAAAGCAGCCAATTCACCACCGAATTCGAGAGCAGGGCCACGATCGCGCCCCACCAGGGACCGAGCAGAAAGGCCGCCAAGGCGGTGCCGGTCATGTCGAGGAACAGGATGCTCTGCAAGTGACGGCTCAGCGTCAGCCCCAGGTAGTTGAGCAGAACGCCGGCCGCCACAATGACGCCCGTCTCGTACAGGAACAGATACGAAGCCCGTTCCAGCGCCTTGGACTGGAAAAAGCCGCCGGAAGGTGAGATGGAAACGAGGGATCGTTCCTCGATGGCGGCTGACTGCTTGGCTTTGCGCGACCCCAGGCGATCCTGAATATTCAGCAGCCGTTCGAAGATGGTCAGTACCGCCGCCGTGAAGCCGGCCAGCGTTCCCGCCAACATGAGAAGGTCTCTATCGAATCCGTCGGTCATCGGCGGAAGATTCAACCGGTTCTGCCAGATTGCCAACAAAATTCTATACGGGGGTCGCAGATGCCGCTAGGAAAACCGGGAAACGAGCATGGGGATAGTTCATGAACCGCGCTACGCCGGCTCCGGCATTGAATGGGCCGCATGGAGTTGAAACTGCCGTGTGATTACTGCGCCGGCGAGCAGGAGTGCGGCTGAATAGTATACCCATAGCAGCAGCAGCACCACTTCCAGGAGCGAGCCGTAGATGCGGGTGTAGACCGCAGCCTGTTCCGCATAGGTCGTGAACAGCAGTTTCGCGGCCACCCAGAGCAGGCTGAAGACGATGCCGCCGATCGTCGCTTGACGCCATGTCGGCCGCCGGTGGGGCAGATACCGATACAAGCAGGTGACGGATATGAATGCGAGGCCGAAAGGCAAGGTATAAGCGAGCAGAAAGTCATGGGCCGCAAGCGCGACGAGATCCATGCCCCAGAGATGGGGCGCGTGCGTAATCAGCAATTCGATGGTCTGCGTGGCCACATAGGAGACAATGAGCAGCACGGCCAGCAGGCCGACTAAAGCCACGGCAATCGCGGTCGAAATGAGCGGGTGCCGCTGACCGGCCGTACCGAACACGATGTTCATCGCATAATCCAACTCATAAAAGACCAATGCGCCGAACCAAATGAACATGAAGAAAATGATCCAGCGCATCTCATTGAGTTGACCAACGCGTCGGATTTCTTCCGCGAGCCCGGTCCCCACGCTGGGAAGGAAGCCTTTGAGAAAAACCAAGAGAAACTGATACCCGATCACGTCCTGGCTGACAACGAAACTGACGAAATATAGAAGAAGAAATACCATGGGGAAGAGGGAGAGGAGTGAATAGAACGCCAGCGAGGCTGCGAGGCTGATGCAGCCTTGATGGCGGAATGACGAGGCGGCATCTGCCAGAATTCGGCCGATCGACATGAGGACCCCTTGGAATCGCGCGCCTGGCTCACCTGTAACAGGGCGACCGCCCGTTGCACAATCCGGAGGGGGAGGACGCGCGGCTACTTCATGAGCGGCACGGCTTGTACGGCAAGGGACACGACGATATTCGGGAAGAGTCCTAAGAGCACCACGCCCGCCAATGCGCAGGCCAGCACGATCGACAGCGCGGGAGAGCTTTCGAACCTCGGCGCAGGAATGATGTCCGGATCCGGCTCGCGCATATACATGACCATGACGATGCGGAGATAGTAATAGGCGGAGATGGCGGCAAAGATCACGGCCACCACCGCCAGCCAAGCCAGGCCGGCTTCCACTGCTGCCATGAAGACATATAATTTGCCGATGAAGCCTGCGGTCGGCGGAATACCGGCCAACGATACCAGGAAGATCAGCATGAAAAAGGCCGGCAGAGGCTCGCGTTTGGCGAGACCGGAAAAGTCCTGAATCTCTTCTCCTTCAAGGCTGCCTTTCCGCAACATCGCCACGATGGCGAAGGCGCCCATCGTCATGAAGGCATACATGGCGAGATAGAGCATGACGCTGGCCAGGCCGGTGGAACTATCCGGCGTGCCGACCCGGGCCGCCGCCACGACACCGATCAATGCATAACCGGCATGGGCAATGCTTGAATAGGCGAGCATGCGCTTGATGTTGGTCTGGACGATCGCCACGACATTTCCCAGGATCAACGTGGCGATACAAATGATTAAGAAGAGGCCATACCAATCGGCTCTCAGCCCGCCGAGGCCTTCTGTGAAGACGCGGAGAAATGCGCCGAAGCTCGCGGCTTTCGAGGCGACGGCCATGAACACCGTCACGCTGGTGGGCGAGCCTTGGTACACATCCGGCGTCCACATGTGGAACGGCACGACGGCCAGTTTGAACCCGAACCCGACCGCCAGGAGAATCATCGCAAGGGTCAGGATGGGATTTCCCAATCCTTGACCGGCGGTGACTGCCGCAATATCGGGAAGCCTGGTGCTGCCCGCAACGCCGAAGAGCAGGGAGATGCCGTAGAGCAGAATCCCGGAGGAAAAGGCGCCCAGCACGAAATACTTGGCGGAGGCTTCCAGCGACCGCGGTTCGGAACGTTTCAGTCCGGCCAGCACATAGAGGGACAGGGACATGAGCTCCGTGCCGAGATAGATCGTCAGCAAATCCGCGGCGGACACCATCACCATCATGCCGGAGAGGGATAGAAGAATGAACCCGTAGTATTCGCCGACATGGAGCCGCTCGGATTTGAGATAGACTACGGACAGCAGCACCGTCAGGCCCGTGACGATATACAGCAAAAGCTTCCAGAATCCTGCGTAAGGATCGACGATGACGAGATCGCTGAAGGCGGAGACACGCGAGGTCATCTGGGAAGAGGTCACTCCTATGCAGCAGGCCAAGGCCGCGAGGGTGAGCCATGCCAGCGCATCCTTTCTTGCCGCCGGCGTGATTGGGTCGAGCGCAAGCACGAGACAGGCCGCTCCGATGACGATGAGTTCCGGGAGAATGGCAAGGATATCGTTGAGCGGGATCGTCATCGTGCCTTATGGAGAAACGAGCAATGATTGTGGGTCCCGGATCAGCGGACTCGTGTCGCTTGCGACTTGATCCTGCCCCGGCGCGACGGTGCGGATCGGTTCAATTCCATCCGCCATCAGTCCGCCCACTGTCGCATGCATCCTGGTCAGAAATGGATTGGGGAAGAAACCGATCCAAAAAACCAGAATGATCAGTGGGATCAAAGTCGCCATTTCCCTGAACGAGAGATCGCTCAAATGGGCCCGCTGATCGACAGACGGGACTCCGAACACCACACGCTGCGCCATCCATAAGAGATAGGCCGCCGCGAGAATAATACCGAGCGCGGCGAGCGTCGTCGCCAACTTGCTCCAGACAAACGTGCCCGCCAAGACCAAAAACTCGCCGACGAAGCTGTTTGTGCCGGGCAGTCCGAGGGAAGACAAGATGAAGATCATCAGGCAGGTGGCATATCGCGGCATCGGCCCCGCCAATCCCGCGTTATCGGCGATCAGACGGCTATGAGTTCGCTCATAGATGATGCCCACGCAGCAAAAGAGCGCCCCGGTGGTAATGCCGTGATTGATCATCTGCATGACGGCGCCTTCGATACCCTGCGTATTGAAGACGAAGATTCCCAGCGTCACGAATCCCATGTGGCTCACGCTGGAATAGGCGATCAATTTCTTGAGATCCGATTGGGCCAGTGCCATGTAGGCGCCGTACAGAATAGCGATGATTGACAGCGCGATCATGAGCGTGGTGAACGTGGCGGTGGCGTCCGGCAGCATGGGCAAGGTAAATCGAAGGAAGCCGTAGGCCCCCATCTTGAGCAGGACGCTGGCCAGGATGACGCTGCCGGCTGTCGGCGCCTCCACGTGGGCGTCCGGCAGCCAGGTGTGAAAGGGGAACATCGGAACTTTCACCGCAAACGCCGCGAAGAAGGCCCAGAAGAGGAGGTTCTGCAACGTGACGCCGTAGGAGTTCCGGCTCAGCGCTTGAATATCGAATGTATGGCCGCCATGGAAATACAAGGCCAAAATCGCCACGAGAAGAAGCAGGCTCCCGGCCAACGTATAGAGAAAGAATTTGATCGCGGCGTACAGCCGATTCGGGCCGCCCCAGATTCCGATCAAGAGATACATCGGGATGAGCATGACCTCCCAGAACACGTAGAACAGCACGAAATCGAGTGCTGCGAAGACCCCCAGCATCGCCGACTCCATGATCAAGAGCGTTGCCATAAAACTATGGACGCGGGTCGTGATCGCGCTCCAGGACACAAGGATGCAGAACGGCATCAAGAACGCCGTCATGAGAAACAAGGGAAGGCTGATTCCATCGAGCCCGACGCTGTACTCAATAGGCGGCGAGGAAATCCAGGAGACCCGTTCGACGAACTGCATGTGGGAAGAGCCCGAATCGAACGCCCACCAGAGGGGCAGCGCAATGATGAACACGAGCAAGGTGCAACCCAACGTGAGCCAGCGGGCCGCGCTGGCCGGCATGAACCAGAGCGTCGCCGCGCCGAGCAACGGCAGGAAAATGACGGCGCTAAGCCAGGGGAATTCGGTCATCGGATGTCGCTCAGAAGAACATGTAGACGCCGAGAATAATGACCGTCCCCAGAGCCATGCCGAGGGCATAGTGCTGGGTCTGTCCGCTTTGAACCAGTCGCAGGAACCATCCCCCCCACGCAACCGCGCGGGCCACCCCGTTCACGGCGGCATCGATCACGTTCACGTCGATTTGTTTCCATAACCCCTGCGCCAGCGAAAACGTCGGGCGGACAAATGAATGATCGTAAAGCTCATCCACGTACCATTTGTGCAGCGACAAGTCATACAGCGCGCGCCATTGCCGCGCCAACCGATCCGGAAGGCCCGGGTTGGCCACGTAGAGGTAATACGCGGCTCCGATCCCTGTCAGGCCCACGAGCGAGGCAATCGCCATAATGGTCGAGGCGGCTGATCCTTCATGATGCAGATCGGCGCCGGCGGAGAAAACCGGCGCAAGAAAGCCGGGAATTCCAAAATATCCGGTGATGATGCTCAGCAGGGCCAACACCATCAAGGGGACAGTCATCGTTCGAGACGGCTCATGGATATGGTCCGCATGATGGGGATCGACATGCGACGGTCCCCAGAAGACGACAAAGACCAGGCGGAAGCTGTAGAAGGCCGTGAGGCCTGCCGTAAGTAACCCGGCAACGGTGAGCGCTTGGCCCAAAGGTCCGGCCGACCAGGAGGCGACCAGCAACTCATCCTTGCTGAAGAATCCGGCGGTGAGCGGAAATCCGGCGAGCGCCAGCGAGCCGACGACAAAGGTCCAGTAGGTGACGGGCAGCTTCCCTTTCAGGCCTCCCATGCGGCGCATGTCCTGCTCGTGATGCAACGCGATGATGACCGAGCCGCATCCCAGGAACAGCAGGGCCTTGAAGGCTCCATGCGTGAGCAGATGGTACATGCCGGCCGCATAGGCGCCCAACCCGCAAGCCATGACCATGTATCCCAGTTGACTGACCGTCGAGTAAGCCACCACGCGCTTGATGTCGTGTTGAGTCAAGGCGATGGAAGCGCCGAGCACCATCGTGATGCCCCCGATAATCGCGACGACTGTGAGCGCGGTTTGGGACTGATCATACAGCGGCGAGAGTCGGGCGACCATGAACACGCCGGCGGTGACCATCGTGGCGGCATGAATCAGCGCTGAAATGGGGGTCGGGCCTTCCATCGCGTCGGGAAGCCAGACATGCAGGGGAAACTGCGCGGACTTGCCTACGGCGCCGGTAAACAACAGGATGCAGATCAGCGTGGTGACGGATATGTCCCCGCTTGCTCCGAACGGCGCCAGGAAGTTGATTGTGAGGCTGCCCAGCTCCTGAGCCTTGCCGAAAATCGTGGCGTAGTCCAATGAGCCGACGTAGTACCAGACCATAAAGAGCCCAAGGATGAATCCGAAATCGCCGATTCGGTTCACGACGAAGGCTTTTGTCGCGGCGGCGCAGGCGCTGGGTCGATCGAACCAATGGCCGATCAACAGGTAAGAGCACAAACCCACCGCTTCCCAAAATACAAATAGTTGCAGCAGATTGTCGGCCATCACAAGCATCAACATCGAAAACGTGAACAGTGCGATATAGGCGAAGAATCGCGCATACCCGGGTTCGCCCTGCATGTAGCCGATTGTATAGATATGGACCAGCGAACTGACGATCGTGACCAAGAGGAGCATGGCCGCCGTCAGTCGATCGATCGACATGCCGATCTCAACGTGGAGATTGCCGGACGTCAGCCAGGTGTACCAGGTGGCATGGACGGGACCGGCGGTTGCGACCTCGGAAAAGGCGAGAAGAGAAAGAACGAACGAACCGAGCACGGCCGGGACCGCGACGAGATGCGCCCGGTCCTTCACCCGAGAGCCGGTAAGGCCGAGGATGAGAAACGCCGCGAAGGGCAGCAACGGAATGAAAGCGTAGATCATAATGGCATTTTGTGACTTGGTGATCTGGTGATGCGGTGATTTTCTGAAAGGTTTCCCATGTCTTGATCACTTCACCAAATCGCCAATTCGCGAAATCGTATCTGTTCCTACCATTTCAAGAGTTGAAACTCGTCCACATTGATTGTCGACTTTACCCGGTACAAGGCGATAATGATCGCCAGCCCCACCGCCACTTCGGCCGCGGCGACCGTCAAAGCAAAGAAAACAAAGACCTGCCCCGCCACATTCTGGTAGTACTGTGAGAACGCGACGAAATTGATATTGGTGGCGTTCAGCATGAGCTCGACCGACAAGAGAATGATGATGATATTTCGGCGGATCAGCACGCCGACCACGCCCGTCAAAAAGACGACGGCGCTGAGCACCACATAATAAGATAACGGCACGGTCATAGGCCGCTCGCCACGTCCTGTTAGTTTCCCGGCAATATATCCCGCTTCGCCAAAATAATCGCCCCGATCATCGCAACCAGCAGGATCAGCGACGCGACCTCGAACGGAAACAGATAGGTCGAGTAGAGCACCTCGCCGATCATCTGCGTGTTGCCCAGATCGGCGACCGCTGCGCCTCCCTCGCCGGCCTCCGTCCCCAGCGTCCAGCCTCGTTGCAGCGCCAGCAACACCAATTCGGTCAAGAGCATCACGCCCAGAAGAATCGCAACGGGAAGCTGGGCATGATACCGATCTTCCCGCCGGATATTGAGCAGCATGACCACAAACAGATAGAGCACCAGAATCGCGCCGGCATAGACGATGATCTGGACCGCCGCCAGAAATTCCGCATGAAGCGTCACGTAGAGGCCGGCGACGTGAAAGAACATGATGAGAAGCGAGAGCGCGCTGTAGATCGGGTTACGGACAGCGACGACCAGAATCGAGGTTGCCACAATGATCGCGGCGAAATAAAAGAAAAAGACGGATGCCATCACCGGCTCCTTCGGCCCGGCCCGGGCCGGTTCCATGCCCGCGGAGTGAAAGCGCTCAGCGGCAGGCGCAGGTCCGCGCGTGCACAGGGACAGGATCCCGGCGCGCTCATGCGAGTGGCCCGGGACTTTGCATTATCATTCCTGGACGGGATGCGAGCCGGGCGGTAAGGACGCGGCGGAGGAAAAATTCGGAAGCAGTCCGTTGCCGGCTCCTGGGAGGACGATGGTCGCAACAGGGTGCGTGGCTCATTCCAATCAGTTTGGTTTTTGAGGAAGATTCTTAAATGCCACGTTGAAGAACGCCACGTTGCGGTGCTGCAATTCCAACCGCTTTTCCCTCACGGGATAGGAGCGATCGCCGATTGCAAGCAGTTGCTGTTTGTTCAGATGCAATTGGCGCTTGTCATATACGGACCACTCAAACTCCCGCGTCATGCCGAGCGCGTCCACCGGACAGGCATCTACGCAGAGCCCGCAAAACAGGCAGCGGGTCATGTCCATATAATATTCTTTGGAATAGCGCTTGGTCGGCTCGCCCGGCACTTCGGCGCTTACGACGCGGATGACGCGGGACGGACACGCGGCCTCGCAGAGATCACAGCCGACGCATTTTTCCGTTCCATCATCGTACCGCAGCAAGGCGAGCATGCCGCGATAATTGTCCGGCAGCGTGCGTTTTTCGTGCGGATATTGCAGTGTAATCGGTTTGTATCGAAGCAAA
>DASSBQ010000045.1:0-6824 GCA_035698625.1 Nitrospiraceae bacterium | reverse complement strand
AAAATACTCCTCCCCGCCCAGCAGAATGCCGGTTGCCTCTTTCCAATGCTCCAGAAAAGCTTCTTGGAGTTGTTGCACGACCGGCCCTTCGAGACGTACGTTCGTTTCCCGCCAGCGCCCTTTCGTCCTCCCGTCTCCATTCCAGGTCTCATCAATGCCGTACCCGCCGGTAAAGCCCACGCGGCCATCGATCACCACGATCCGGCGGTGGTTTCGATTGTTGCTGCGCTCGAGATTCCACGGGCGCAACGGCCGGAACTCCGGGACAAGTTGACACCCCGCTGCGTTGAGTCGTTCAACATAGTCATCCGGAACATTGCCGGACCCGTGCGCATCCAAAATAATGGAGCCTCGCACCCCGGCGCGGCAGCGTTCTTCAAAGATCGCGATGATCTCGTCGGCGATCTTGCTCTTGCGAAAAATGAACGTTTCAAAGGTGATGGTATGCTTGGCGGCGCGGAGATCCTCAAGGAGCACCGGGAACGTCTCGTCGCCGTTCAGGAGAATGTCGACCGTGTTGCCGCCGCTAATCGGCGCGCCCGTGACGGCTTCAAGCGTGGTCTGAAAGGCGGGGTCTGTGATCGCGATCGACGGTACGGTCAGTTTCGGCGGCAAAGGCGTGCAGGCGGCTGCCAGCAGAATCGGGAGCAGCCGCCATGCTGCGGCGGTGCCTGCGCGCCGGGACCGCGGCCCTCCTCGCCGCTCCAGCCGTATGTTAGAATCAAGTACTGCGATGATCGCCTGCCGAATGCGCGCCGGCTCAGCCCATACGCTCAAAGGAGGTACCCTTCCCTATGCGGATGCTCGTGTCTGAATTAATACCGCCCCGCGGACCGCTCGTCGCCAAACTCCTGCTGCTTTGGTACGTGACTTTATTCATCGTCATGGCGATGGCCCCGGTGGATCCGAAAATCTGGTGGGGCGCCAACATTCTGCCTGTGCTGTTCGTGACGATGCTGGTCCTCACGTATCGCCGGTTTCCGCTATCGAATGCGTCTTACGTATTGATCAGCCTGTGGCTCACGCTCCATACGATCGCCGTCCATTATACCTATCCCAAGGTCCCGATAGGTTTTTGGCTCGACGAATGGTTTCACTTTCAACGTAACCACTTCGACCGGATCGTCCATTTCGGATTTGGCTTCCTCTTTACCCTTCCGCTGGAGGAAATCTTCCGGCGCAGCGCCAAGGTGAAGGGCTGGCTGCTTCCGTATCTGGTCATCATGACGATTCTCGGCTTCAGCGCTTTGTGGGAAATCATGGAAGCCTGGGTGGGGCAGATCGCGCATCCGGATGTGGAGCGGGCCTTGGTCGGCCACCAGGGCGATGTGTGGGATCCGCAACGCGACATGGCCTCGGCGCTGTATGGCTCGTTGTTCTGCCTCGGACTGCTGACGTTCCTCCGTAAAGTGAAGGAATCCGCCGAGGAACCGCTGCCGGAAGAATCCGTGTCGGACGTGGATGCCACTTCAACGCTGTGATCTTCTGGTCACGTCTCATGGTTCCTGCTCTTCGATGTTTTCGATCGCCTGCTTGAGCGCCGTGACAAACGCCACCGGATCGCTTATGGCCTGCTCGGTGAGTTGGAATTCGCTGACGAGCACCCCGTCCTTATCGACCAGAATGAACCGATAGCCTTCTTTCATGGTGATACCACCTCGTGATTGTCTTTCCTGGTGGCGAGCCTACCATGCGGCGACGGAGACTGCACGAAGTGGTGGATGGCTGCAATGGCGAGAAGCAATGGTATGGTTCTGCGAGGGTTCTTCGAGCGGAGATCGGCACAGTGACAATCCGTCAGACGACATGCGCGCGATTGGGGCAGGAGGGGCGCAGACTGATCCCTTGCCGGCTCAATGATGGCTGCTGACGGCAATCGTCCAAGCGGCTTCGCTCAGTACCCTCGCCCGCTGCCGCCTCGTCCCATCCGATCCATCGGCAGCGCGTCATATCGCTGCTTCAGATCAGGGTGTTCATTGAGATAGCCCTTCACGGCTGCGTCATCGGCGAAAACCTCGGGACTGCGCTTGCGATACTCGTCGATCGTCAGGTCATACTTCGACAAGACCGTGTTGAGCTTACTATTGATATCGTCCCGCATTTCGCGCATCTGCTCCGGCGACGGCCGCTGTCCCTCTCCAAATGACATGCCTCCATCCTTGAAGTAGTTGGTCATCATCTCGCCGATATCGATACGGGCCTTGACGAATTTTTCCACTTCGGCCGGTTCGATCGCCAGGGCCTGGCCGGCAAACAGCATGACTCCCATCGACATTCCGATTATGATTCGCGCCACATTCATGCCTTGTACTCCTCTGTGGATATTGGACCAACAATCCGCTTCAGTAAATACATGGCATCATACCATCCTGCCCGCGGTATGGGCCACCAATGAGGCGGGTCACCTTCAGATTGACCCATACCGCCGGACATTCTATGGTGTGCTGCGACAGTTGGTCCGAAGATAAGGAGTATCGGTATGACAGAGCTTTCCGAACCACAGGTCAGTGAATATATGCATCGGCAACTCGATGGGGTGCCTCCGTCCGTTTCTGTCGCACGCATCGCCGACATGATGCGACGGGACACGCTCGGTTCCGTCCTGATCGAATCCGTCGATCACGTGAAGAACGAGACGGCCACGATCGGTATCGTCACAGAAACCGATCTCGTGCGAAAAGTGGTCGCTCAAGGACGCGATCCTGCACGGACCGCGGTCAGCGAAGTGATGGCGAGTCCGTTGATCACCATCGCACCGGATCGGCCCATGTTGGAGGCGAGTCATGTGATGGAGAAGCACCGGATCCGGCACCTGGCGGTCTCGGACGGCAAGGAGGTCCTGGGACTCATTTCCGTGCGCGATCTGGTCAGACATTTTGTTGAGATCGATCATGGGCCGGTGCAGGCCTTGAACGATGTCTACCAGCCGCTCGGCGTGCTGATGCAACGAACCATTGAGACCATGCGAAGCGACGAGCCGGTCGCGGCTGCGGCGACTCGCATGTTGGAGAAGCAGATCGGCTCGCTCGTCGTCCAGGAGGACAACGAAATCGTCGGGATCGTGACCGAGGCGGATATTGTCCGCAAACTACTGGCGCATCAACTGGATGCGAAGGAGACGCGCGTCGGATCGATCATGAATTCCCCGATCGTTGACATCGACATCAATCGCACCGTACGAGATGCGAGCGAATTCATGACCAAGCAACGGATTCGCCACCTCGTCGTCACAGACCACGGCAAAACGGTCGGGATCCTGTCGGTCCGGGATCTGGTCAAGATGGTGTCAATCAGGGATCGCCCTCAGTTCCTCCGGCGGACAGGCTGCTGAGCGGCGGTTATTCTCTGAATTTGGAGCGGAGCGCGGAGGCTTGTTCGGCTCCATCGCCTTCGCTAGGTTTCTTCTGCCAGGCTCTTGAGCGCTGCGTTCATCTCCAGGAAACCTTGTCTGGTGCTCCGGTCGAGACGGCGACGAAGCAACACAATGAGAATCCCGCTGAACGTCTCGCTGTGGTGAAAACGCACCCGACCATCGGAAAGTGGTTCGATGACGAACCTATGCTCGCCGTCGAAGATGCCGCGGACCATCAGCCGTCCGACCCATCTCAATTCGCGGGGGCGTTCCGCGATCGACACGGTCGGACGGAACGTCATGCCTGTTCCGCCGGGCGGCTCGATGTGAACCGTCAGTTGGCTGCCGGCGTCAGGTGAGCCCGTGATGCGTCGGATGAACGGATTCCAACGCGGGTAGGACTCGACGTCCGTGAAAATTTCCCACACGCGCTCCGGCGCGGCCGCGATTTCGATGTCGGTCCGGATCTCATGCACGCGCTGGTCCTCCGAAAGCGGCGCAGTAATTGTTTTTTCGCCTTGTGTCGTCCATAAGGCCGCTGCTACAGTGAAGGACTATATCGAGCGTGGACCGCAGGCACAAGACGCCGGCAGGCTCATCTTGATCATGAACGTATGAGGTGACAATGGCAGTGGCGTCGGTGATGCTCCCGCTTGGAACCCCCGCGCCTCCGTTTGCGCTGCACGATGTCGTGACGGGGCGGGTCTATCAGCTTGAGTCGTTCAACGGCAAGGTCGGCCTGCTGGTCATGTTCATCTGCCGGCACTGTCCCTATGTGCAGCACATCCAGCAGGAACTCGCCAAGCTTGGGCAGGATTATGCGGACACGGGACTCGCTATAATCGCCATCAGCAGCAATGACCCGGCTCACTACCCCGATGACGCGCCGGAGCGGCTTAAGGACCTGGCCGAACGTCTTCATTGGCGCTTTCCCGTCTGTTTCGACGAGACGCAGGAAGTCGCGAAAGCCTACAAAGCTGCCTGCACTCCGGACTTCTATCTTTTTGATGCGCAGCGGCGGCTGGTCTATCGAGGGCAGCTCGACGACAGCCGTCCCGGCAATAATAAGCCGGTCACAGGCCGCGATCTGCGCGCCGCCATCGATGGCGTGCTCGCCGGCAAACCGGTAGCGGACAACCAACAGCCCAGCATCGGCTGCAGCATCAAATGGAAGCCGGGCCACGCGCCTGTGTAACCCAGCGTCCAATCGTCTCCGGAATGGCGGCTGGCAGCAAGTGAAGCCCTACTTCAGAGTCACCTGCGCTCCAGATGTCGCCGGCCGTCTCGACGTCGATTCGCTCACAAAACCATGAGCCGCCCGCCAGCCAAATCTTAGGCGCAGCGTACGTGCGGCGAGTTGACCAATCGACGGGCCAAGTATGCGAGGTGGATGGAGGCGGCGGAATCGGTCCCTGAACCACCGTTCCGCTATCGGGGCAGTTTCTGTAGAAAGTCCCCGAGCACCGCGCGAAACCGCTCCGGATCCTCCGCCATCATGAAATGGCCGGTTTCGAATTCGACGAGCCGGGCGCCGGGTATCTGCGCCTGAATGCCCTTCGCGATGGCCGGGGTCGCAACGTCGTCTTTGACGCCGACCATGATCAAAGTGGGTGCCGTGATGCGGGACAGCCGGCCACGGACATTGAACTGCGACATGGACGCCAGCGCTTCCCGGATGACCGTCGCATTCCAGGTCGGAATGCGGTCGAGCAACGGCTGATACGCGGCGGCAGGCGTGCCGGGAGGAAAGCTATCGATGATCATCTCCTTCGACACTTGGGCATAGTCCCGAGGCGCGCCGATCGTCGGAATGTCCCGATCCAAAATCATCGCGCCATCAGTGGTCGAAACCAATACGAGCGCGCGAACGCGTTCCGGATGATCCAGCGCAAGCCGCTGGAGAATCATCCCGCCCATGGAGACGCCCACCCACACGGCCTTCTTGATGTGCAAGCTGTCGGCCAACTTGATCAGATCGTTTGCAAAGTGCTCAATGGTAAAGCCCGTCGGCGGTTTGTCCGAATCCCCATACCCTCGTAGATCGACCGCGATGCCGCGAAAGTCCGGCTGATACGCTCCGACGTACTTCGGAAAGATGTTGCTGGTCGTGACAACGCCGTGGACGAAGATGACGGGGTCGCCCGTTCCTGCTTCCAGGACACTGAGATGCAGGCCGTTGAGATTCACCATATGGCGTGTCGGCGGCTGTGTACTGTCACTATTAGCGATGACATCTGCGACGCCGGAAGTCCGGACCGCGCTGTCCCGACCGGATCGGGTGGATTCCGCACATCCTAAAAAGATCAAGAGGCTCACTGCGAGCACGAACGCGAGTCTCGGCATGCGTCTCCCCTTTCTGAAGAAATGATCACTAGCAGGATGTTGAAAAAGTCCTCCAGCTTTGTTCTCGCGTCACTCAGAGGCTCAACGTACGAGAAAGAGTACGATTCGCCTCCTCGCCCGCTGCGGCCTCGCTGGACGGCCTTTTTGAACATCCTGCACGAGTTTCTGCAACCATCAGAAACCATCGAGCAAGCGGCTTCCACAACCCCCGACACAGTTTTTCAACAGCCTGCTAGCACTCATTCCGGCTTTCCTTTACCAGTGCCGCTCGTAACGAGTTGTAGTCGAGCGATAATTCAGAAAGTTTTTGTTTCAATTGTCGATTTTCTCGCTCAAGATCACGCACACGCACGATTTGCATTTTTTCCTGCTGCGTAGACATCGCTTGCCAGCGATAGAACGTCCGGGCAGAAATGTCATACCGCTGGCAAACTTGCTTTACCGTACCGCCAGCGTGACGTTCCCGCAGGATCTTCCTTCGTTCGCGGTCTGAATAGCGAGCCCTTCGCACCGAAATGTCCCATGTTGGTGATACAGTGGAAAGAACGGAGCGATGAGAACGGAAGAGAAAGTGGCCTAGGAGACGGGCACGACTTCGCTGGCGTCGATATGGACGGCTGCCGCTTGCTGAAGAAGGTGGACGCGAATCACGATACAGTCCTGCCCGGCCTTTCTCACAAGTTTGCCGCGAATGCCGGCCAGTGGGCCCCTCACGACTTCGACCCATGCGCCTTCCGTCAAATCGAGATGCGTATCGCAGAGCCGTTGACTCGTTGAGACGGTTCTTAAGGCGTCCATTTCTTCAATGGGAATAGGTTCTGGGCCGACGTTCCCGACTATCGTCACGATACCTGGAATCTGTAGTACCTCTGTGCGCGCATTAAGTGAGAATTTGGCAAAGCAATAGCCGGAAAATAATGGCAATTCCGCGATGGTTTTACGGTCCGACCACTGACGCAAGGCCCTTCTGAGTGGAAGAAACGGCTCGATCCCGCTTCCTTCCAATCGATCGCGCACGATCTTTTCATGTCGAGAGCGGGTGTGGAGCGCGTACCAGTTGGGCACGGACGTATCGATTGCAGCAGTAGCACTCATGTTTGCTCCCTGATTTAGCCAGAAGATGACCGCG
>DASSBQ010000044.1:0-5665 GCA_035698625.1 Nitrospiraceae bacterium | reverse complement strand
CGATTTCAATGCGAGAGGTGACGACGAATGACCAAGATAGGTCAGACTACGTTCACTTGATTCCACTACCGCGATCTCGTGACCCCGACGCGGTCGCAATATGAGATCAGCTTGCAGCGGCTGCAGAAGGGCGAGACCGGCTGGCAGATATTCTGTCCGTAGGGAACCAAGAGATCGTTATAGATGATCCAGTATCTGGCCGGCAGTTTCTTGCGAAGGGCTTCTTCGGTTTCCTTTGGGTTCCGCGTCTTGACATATCCCCAGCGATTGCTGATTCGGTGGACATGAATATCGACGCAGATACCGGGCTTGCCGTATCCGACGGTCACGACCAAATTCGCGGTCTTCCGGCCGACCCCGGGCAACGCGATCAGTTCTTCGATCGAATCAGGCACCAGCCCGTCATGTTCGTCCAATAATCGACGACAGATTTTTTGGATCTGCCGTGTTTTTGTGCGGTAGAACCCGACGGGATAAATGGCCCGCTCGATATGAGGAGCGGAAAGTCTGAGCATGGATCGCGGATCACCGGCCAGCGCAAACAGACGGGCGCTCGCTTCGCCGGTCGTGCGGTCCTTGGTTCGCAGACTCAGCAAGCAGGAAATCAGAATTTTAAAAGGATCGCGCCCCGATTCACGGGCGACCACCCCGACCACCGGTTCCTGCCATTGCCGCACTTCCCGTTTCAGAATGCGGATGGCGGCATGGATTTCCGATGAACGCATTGGCGAGATGGTTACAGCTCACTGCGCTGGAGAAGAATGCCGCTATTGGATAGGAAAGGATCGGCGGTGGAGAATCTTATTCCGGACGACGTTTTGCGAGCCACTTCTGCCGGCGCCGCTGGGCTTCCCGTTCTTTCGCCTTCCGTCTGACGCTCGGCTTCTCATAATACCGCCGGCGCTTCAGTTCTCGGAACAACCCTTCACCGGCAAGCTTTTTCTTGGCGACCTTGAGAGCTTTCTCGACATTATTATTGAAAACTTTGATTTCCATGTCTAGGCGACCTTCGACTTCCCTCTACCGAATTTTCAGCTTATGGAGGATTTTCTGAGACCAAGGTTTGGACGGCGGAGTGTAACACAGGGCCTTGAGATCCACAAGTTTTTGTTCCGCCGCCGTGAGCCGGCCTTGGAATGACTGAATAAGCTCTCTATCAGGTTGATTTTTCATATTTTCTTTCACGATATCGAGGCACCCATCGACAATGGCGCGCGACAACTGCACCCCCATGCGGAGGTCCGGCTGCACATCTGGTCTGGCCCCGGCGGACAGCCGCCGTAACAAGACCGCCGCCTCGGAGGAAAGCTTCACAATCTCCAACGGAACTTGGGTCGCGATGATGAGCGGACCGGCGACAGCGGATGCGGCATCCGGTCTTCCCTCCGAGCTTTTCTCCGCCTGCAAGACCGCGGCATAGGCCTCGCGATCAACCTGCACCAACTCGTGAAGCCTGGTGCGGATTTCTCGGAGGCGCTTCTCCGGTATCCGCGCACGACTCAATCGCGCAATCATCACGCCCAAGGTCGCGGCAAGGCTGGCAGCGAGGGCTGCTGCACCCGCGCCCGTGATGGCCGGTGCTTTGGCGGACACGGCGGCGGAGACTTCGGCCAGCGTTTCAGCCAATGGCTTCTGCGGCGCGGATGTTGACCGATGTATGGCTTCCTGCGATTCGGGCGCCCCCAGAGTGGTCTCGATAATGCTCCGCGCATCGAGCCGTTCGAGCTTGAGCGCCTGTTCAGCCACCTGGATAAGTGCTTGCTGGGGCAGCAGCCCGACGAGTTCCGTCCCCGCGATCCCGACCCCTCGATGTTCCGCCTCCCGTTGCACGGCGTCAAAAACGACATGGATCGGCGTCTTTTCAAAATTGGTGAGGTTCAGGGAAACCTGAACCTGGCCGCGGGTTGCCAATTCTACTGCAATAGCTTTCACATACGGCAGGCCCCCATTGGATTCCCGTACTACCCGAGCAATTTCACGCGCTAGGGTGAGGTCATTGGTTTGCAAATTTACATTGAAGGCAATCAGGGGAAGCCGGGCGCCGACCACCGTGGCCCCGGCTGTTTCATGCAGACGTCCGGGACCGAAATCGGGCGCCCAGGCCGGCTCGGACTTCATACGGACGCCCAACCCTTGCAAGCCGCCGCGCCTAATCGTTTCAAGCCGGCGGCGGCCCGGTTTCGTGGCCGCTTCTTCATAAAGGAAAACGGGGATATGCAACTCGTTGCCCACTCGTTGTCCGACGAGTCTGGCAAGCTGGACACACTCTTCCATTGTGACGCCCCGTATCGGCACAAACGGCACGACGTCTATGGCTCCGATTCGCGGGTGTTCGCCTTCATGCGATCGAAGGTCGATCAGCTCGGACGCTGTCCGTGCTGCCTGAAACGCGGCTTCAGCGACAGAGAAAGGCCGCCCGGCGAACGTGATCACGGAACGGTGATGATCCCGGTCCATCGTCGTATCCAACAGCGCCACCCCCGGCACCGACTGCACAGCCGCGACCAATCCACGCAGGATCTCGGGATTTCGTCCCTCGCTGAAATTCGCCACGCATTCGACAATCTGGTTCATCGCCCCTCTCCACGCTCCTCACTGTCCGGCTCGCTTGATGCGCCGCATGCCTGACGCGTCAATAAAAAAGCCGGAGGCAGGATCACCATACCTCCGGCTCTCGCCCATGGCCTTTCGCCATTGGAAGCGCCTCGCTACTTCGTTTTCTTCACAAAGGCTTTGTAAATTCGTCTCGACTGGCTTTGTTCTTCTTCCAAACCAACCATTTCATGTCCGGTCGTTTCGCACCAAGCCGGCATATCCTTCTTAATTCCCTCGTCATCCGACACAACCTCCAGCACCTGCCCGGTGTGAAGCTCTTTGATCTTTTTCGACGTCATGATAATCGGCATAGGGCAGAAGTACCCAAGAGTGTCCAGTTTGACATCTGCTTGCATCATCGATGTTCCTCTGTCTTTTTACCGGCCGCCGCTGTTCGCCGTCCGTCAGATAAAGAGATTCACGCTGCCTTGTTTGGCTTCCGCGAGGTACGTCGTGACCCCGGCGAATTGATCAATCCCGTCAATAAGCGTCTCTTTGCCGATCGCCATGAGTCCCATCGTCGTGGTGCAGGCGATAAATCGGACACCGAGGTCCTGCGCCGTCTCCATCAATTCCGGCACGCCCGGCATGCGGTTCTGCTTCATGACTTTTTGCATCATTTTCGTGCCGAGGCCGCCGAAGTGAAATCGTGAAAGCGGCAACTGATCCGCGCCGCCTTTATTGAGGAATCCGAACATCCGGCGCAGCCAATCGGTCGCCGAGCTGGCGGCGCCTTTCCGCCGGATCGTGTTGAGTCCCCAGAACGTGAAAAACATCGTGACCTGCATGCCCATGGCTGCCGCTCCGGTCGCGATAATAAATGCCGCCATGGCTCGATCCAAATCGCCGCTGAGCAGGACGATGGTGACCCGGTCGGGCTTGGATTCGCGCAATTCTTCCAGCGCCGCTGCTGGTTGGAGTTGAGTGGTGCTCATACAGTACCTCTTGTGGCGCTTATCTTGTGGCGCTTATCGAAAATGGAAGGAGAACATTCGGAAAATCACTATATTATGCGATTCTTTTTTTTGTCAAGGCGACGCGCCCGGCGAAAAGCCGCCGCGCGATCGATCTGAATGAGCGGCATCCTCGATGCGCCGGTCTCAAGGGAGCATTGCTTGACGCCGCGGAAGTCTGTCGTTATAGTCAAATTCCTAACCGACATGACTCTCCCCATTTCTTTCTCTCGTAACATGGGTACCGACGCAATTACCGAATTGAAGCCCTCGAAGAACGCCCCCCTGTTGGGATTCTGGTATCCGGCGTTCACCAGCTCTTCCATAGCCCCCGGCGCCATGCGGGGAATCGTACTCGTTGGCCAGCCAATCCTCGTCTTTCGCGGCCGCGACGGGGCTGTGTCGGCCGTACGTGATATTTGTCCCCATAGAGGTATGCCGCTTTCATTCGGCCGATTCGACGGCGAACGAGTCGCCTGCGCCTACCATGGCTGGCAATTCGATACGGGCGGCCGCTGCCGCCACATTCCCTCCCTCGTGAACGGCTCGCCGATCCAGGCGGAGAAGATCGGCCTGGCGACATACCCCTGTCAGGACCAGGATGGCTATATCTGGATCTTTCTGGCCGACGAAACGCCGTCCGACCGACCTCCCCCGGAGCTTCCCCGTTTGCCGCTTCCCTCGAGACCGTACCGAATGATCCAAATATCCAGCCTGTTAAATTGCAGCATTGATGACGGGATTGTGGGTTTAATGGATCCGGCGCACGGCCCCTTTGTGCATCAGAGTTCCTGGTGGAGGACAGAGGCGAGCATGCATGAGAAAGCCAAGACGTTCGAGCCGATTCCGAATGGTTTTCGCATGGTCGCTCACGCCCCGTCAAAGAACAGCGGCCCTTATAAATTGCTCAATCAGTTTTACGGCGGACCGCTGACTACGACCATCGACTTCGTGCTTCCGAACCAGCGGTTCGAGTTCGTCCAGTGCGGATCGAGGTTCGTCTCGATGCGTGTGATCGTCACACCCTTAACCGAACAGCAGTGCCGGATGGATTTTTGCGCCGCGTGGAACGTGCTGTACTGGCTGCCTTTTTCCAAGGCGCTGTTCCGGTTCTTCGGCAAGATTTTCCTGAAGCAGGACAAGAAAGCGATGGAACGTCAAGCGGTGGGCCTTCGCTACAAACCGGCAGTCATGTTGATCGACGATGCCGATACGCCGGCCAAATGGTATTACAAACTGAAGGCGGCCTACCTCGCATCGGTCCAAACAGGCCGGCCGTTGGAGCACCCCTTGAAGGGGCCGGTCACGCTGCGCTGGAGGAGTTAAGCGTTCACGAATCGCTGCCGGATTCCGTCAAGAGCGCGATGGCTCGCCTGATTTGCTCGCGTGTGCCGAGCAATGTCAGGACGTCGCCGCCTTGCAAGCGGACCTTCTCGGACGGATTCGATTGTGTAAGTTGATTCCTCGTCCAGGCAATGACCGACGCGCCGGTCCGCGGCCTGATTGACAGCTCGGCGAGCGTTTTGCCGATCGGCGGCGAATCATCGTCCACTCGGCACATCTCCACTTCCACATCCGTCAGGGTGCCGCCTCTCAAGTGATGGGCCAATTCCGGCATGTCGCTGCGACGCAGCAAGGCATACCCTTCCCGCCGGACCTGTTCCGCTTTTCGCGACACAAATTCAGGCGGCAGATTGTACGTCCGCAGAACCAGGGCAAAAATCTCGATCGAGGTTTCAAATTCTTCGGGCACGACATCGTCGGCGCCGAGTTGATGCAGTTCCTCCAACTCGCGCAGATACCTGGTCCGCACCACCACATGAATGCGGGGATTGATGCCCTTCGCCACCTGCACCGCGCGCCGAGCCGAAAACGGATCGGAAATCGCCACCACCAGAACCTTGGCATCATCGATTTTCATGTGCCGCAAGACATTCGCGTTGGCCCCGTCGCCATAATAAATGGGAACGCCGTGCTTCGATTCCCGCCGCACCGTGTCTCCGTCCAGATCCAGCGCGAGATACGGGATCTCGGTTTCTCCGAGCACCCGCGCCAGATTTCTTCCATTGAGGCCATAGCCCACGATGATGACATGATCCTTGATTCGAATCTGTTTG
>DASSBQ010000043.1:0-6440 GCA_035698625.1 Nitrospiraceae bacterium | reverse complement strand
CGTCAGGGTCGAGCAGGGGAACCTGCGCCTCGATTGGCTTGTTGCATACGATTCCCAATAAACCTTCTGTTGTGACGGGGACCTCGTCGATCTGATCCCGCACCACCACGATTTTTGGATACCCTTCGCTGCGCCAACCTTCGGCGATGATGAGATCATAGGACTCGTCCACAAAACGATCACGCACCTCTTCCACGTTCAAATGATCCGGGACGTCGGCGAACATGGCCATGCTGCTTTTCGACACGATGATGACGCTGCTGGCGCCGGCCTGCTTGTGCCGCCAGCTGTCTTTCCCTTCGGTATCCAGATCGAACCCGTGACCTGCGTGCTTGACTGTCGCCACTTTGTATCCGGCTCGAACCAATTCCGGGATGGTGCGTTCAATGAGGGTCGTCTTGCCGCTGTTGGACCGCCCGACGAAACAGAGAATAGGCACTGGCATACGTGGCGTCCTTCCGCCGCTCAACAACACGATTGGCGATGCCCGGAAGTGGTTTTTGGATCGGCATGGCCCATCCAAGCGGTGCCGCTGAGGAGTTGCACCGTCACCGTGTCTCCCGCCTGCACCTTCGCCGTCTCGACCGGAATGTCGATCAGACAATTTGCTTTCACCATGGAAGTGAGAATCCCGGACCCTTGATCGCCCGTGGTGCGGACTTTGAACACTCCGTCTTCCGCCCACAAGACGCCGCGTAGAAAATGCCGGCGGTCCGTACGTTTCGAGAACGTCTCTTGAAATCGGGCTTGGACCAACGGACGTCCGTAACTGCGGTATCCGCTCATTTTCAGCATGGCCGGACGCACCAGTTGCTCGAACGTCACCATCGACGAGACGGGATTTCCCGGCAAGCCGAACGCCAACTTCCCCTGGATCTTCCCGAATGCCAGAGGCTGTCCCGGGCGAATGGCAAGCTTCCAAAAATTCATGTCAGCCCCGAGATCTTTGAACACCGCTTTGGTGAAGTCATAGTCTCCCATCGAGACGCCTCCCGACAGAACCAGGATATCGGCGTTCAATCCATGTGAGATCTTTTCCTTCAGGGCCGTGAGATTGTCCCGTGCGATGCCGAGCAGAATCGGAATGCCGCCCGCCTCTTGCACAGCCGCGGCAATTCCATAGCTGTTTGAGTTGATGATCTTTTCCTCGCTGAAGCGTTCATCCAGATCGGCCAATTCATCGCCGGTAGACAGAATGGCCACCCGCGGGCGTTGATACACCAGCACGAAGGACTTCGCCAGAATGGCCAACATGCCGGCTTCTCCGGGGCGAATCTGGGTGCCCTTGGCAATGATGCAGTCGCCTTTCTTGACGTCTTCTCCTTGCGGTCTGATATTGGAGGCTCGAGGCTCGGCCTTAAAGACGCGGACTGAATCGGGCTGGTGCTCCGTATCTTCGACCTTCAACACGGTATCGGCGCCCTTTGGAATAGGCGCACCGGTCATGATACGGATCGCTTGCCCCGGCCCGACCTCGCGGGTCGGCATTTTCCCGGCCGGCACATCTTCGACGATCTTCAAGGTCACGGGCTTGGTGATCGCCTGTTCCTGTTTGATGTCCTCCCAGCGGACGGCAAAGCCGTCCATCGCGGAATTGTCCCAGGGCGGATTATCCCGCTCCGCGATAATGTCTTCGCCCAACACGCGCCCGAATGTGTCCAGGATGGAGATTTTCTCCAAGCCGAGCGGAATCGCGGCATCGAGGACAATACGTTGAGCTTCGTGGAGCGGTGTCAAACCGGTTGTCGCATCTGGCGCCTTCACGGTCCGTCTCCTCAGTGCTGATGCCGTGGTCCGACCTTGAGCAAGGACCCGCTCTTCTTGCAAAACGCTTCGACCTGGTTCGCGATGTCGTGATACGCCTGTGCCGTCGCCGTATCCGAATTGAAGAGCGCGTACGGTTCTCCCGCATCACTCTGCGTAACGACTTCCGGATCCAACGGAATTCTTCCCAGAAACGGGACACCCATATCCGCAGCCGACGCTTCTCCCCCGCCCTTCCGGAACACGTCCACATGTTGATGGCAATGAGGACATTCCAAACCGCTCATATTCTCCACGATGCCCACGATCGGCACTTCACTGTCTTTACAAAATGTGACCGACTTGCGGGAATCGAGGAGCGCCACTTCCTGCGGCGTGGTGATGATGACCGCTCCGCTGACTTGTCCCAGCAGATCGATCGTCGTGACCGATTCGTTGCCTGTGCCGGGAGGCAGATCGACGAGCAGGAAATTCAAATCCTGCCATTCGACGCCGCCCAGGAGTTGATTGATGAATTCATATTTGTACGCGTCCCGCCAGATGATCGGATCATCTGAATTCTGGAGCAGGAACGACATCGACGCGATCTTGAGATTGTACGCCTGGTGCGGAATGATACCGCCCGAAGTGCTGATCTTCAGCTTCTGCCCTTCCGCTCCCACCATCTTCGGAATGTTCGGGCCGTGGATATCCATGTCGCAGATTCCGACATGCCAGCCCTTCAAGGCCAGGCTGACGGCCAGATTGGTCGTGCAGGTGCTTTTGCCCACCCCGCCCTTATTGCTCATGACGAGCACTTTGTACTCAATACGCTCCATCCGCTTGGCAACGAGCCACCGGCTATGGCCTTCCTTGTCCTTTTGGCAGGTCTCGTTCTCGTCGCAGATCGCGCAGGCCCACATGTAGATGCAACTGTCCCCCTGTCCGGAACCGGGATGAGAAATGACATTGAGTTCGCGAGGCATTTGGTGCTCCTATGGGTGAAGATCGCGGGCGACGGTTGTGCGCCCGCTGATTTTTTCAATGGTATGGTCCAGGATCGGCGCCAACACGGCCAAATTGTCCTTTACCCCGCGCGGGCTCCCCGGCAAATTCACGATCAGCGCCTTGCCCCTGATTCCCGCCGTACCGCGGGACAGCATGGCGGTGCGCATTTTCTTGAGACTGTCCTGACGCATCGCTTCTCCGATGCCAGGAATTTCTCTTTCAATGACCTCCCTTGTTGCTTCCGGCGTCCAGTCGGTCGGTCTGACACCGGTTCCCCCGACGGTCAAGACCAAATGCGGGCCGCCCTCATCGCAGAGTTGTTCCAAACCGCTGCGAATCGCCGCCCGGTCATCCGGCACGCAGGCATACGCGACGATCCTACCCGGCAACTCCTTCACCGCCTGTTCAAGTCCCGGGCGGCCGGCGTCCGCTTCCCGGCCCGATGCGATCTTGCTGCTGACCACGAGAACGGCCACGTCCACCATGACTTCGTGTTTACCGCCGGCGGCCGGACGATCCGGTGATTCCCACATACTCGCTGTCGCCGGCCAGCGCCGCTTGCGGAACGGCGGGACCGGCGGATGCAGGCGGAGCCTGTCCGAGATCAGGCTTGAGGTCCGTGGCCTTCTCTTTGGACTCCTTCGCCTTCTTGTTGAAGATCCCGGCGCTGATGATGCCGACCTCGTAGAAAATATACATCGGCAGAGCCATGAGACATTGATTGAAAGGGTCCGGTGTCGGCGTCAAGATGGCGGCAAAGATAAACGCCGTGAGGAAGGCCCATTTTCGATACCGCTTCAACAAGGGCGCGTCCACCCAGCCGAGTTTGGCCAAGAGCGTGATAGCCAGGGGGACCTCGAAGATAAGCCCGAACACCAATAGGAACCACAGGGCAAAGCCGACGTATTGCGCGATCGACAGTTGCGGGATGAAACCGGCATTGACGCCGTACGAGATGAGAAAATTCAACGCAAACGGCAGCACGAAGAAAAAGGAAAACGACAGGCCGAGATAAAATGCGAGCGCGCTCAGGATGGCGAACGGGCCCACGAATCGCCGTTCCTGCGAATGCAGGCCGGGCACGACGAATTGCCAGGTCTCCCACAAGATATACGGAGTCGCGAATACAAGGGCAAAGAGGCCGGCGACCTTGATGTTCTGCCAGAGAGCCTCAGCCGGAGCAAGAAAGACGAACGGCACCGTCGGCAAATCCGTCGGCACCCACGTCAGGGAACCAGGCACAAACATGTTCTGGAGCGGGATGCGGATCCATTTGACCAACTGGTCGGCATAAAAGAACGTGCCGACAAACACGATGGCCGTCACGATCACCGCACGCGTCAGCCGGACTTGGAGCTCCACCAAGTGCTCCATGACCGGCATTTTTTTGTCTTCGAGCGGCTTAAAAATCGTGTCTTGAAGCCACTCGTGAAGTTTGAACCCGTCAGCCATAATCGATTGGTGATCGGTGACTTGGTGATTCGGATCAACTCACGAAATCACCAATCACCAACTCGTACGTCCCGTTTTGTTACTTGGGATTGACCGCCACAAACAAGTTGTTTCCCTGCCGGCTCAGCAGGAGCACAACCATTTCTTCTTTCTTCACCTTGGCTGACGCCTTCTGATAATCCTCCAGACTCTTGACCACCTCGTGATTGATCTCCTGGATGACATCTCCGCGCTGAAGGCCCGCCGACTCGGCCGGACTTCCCGATTCCACCGAACTTACCACCACGCCGGTCGTCTTGGCCGGAATATTCAGCTGTCCCATCATGGCCGCATCCAAGGTCTGGACACGGAGCGCCGCGAGGACGTTGTCCGGCGGCTTGATGGTTTCCGTCGGGCCGCTGGGTGCCGGCTCCCGCTTGGCCAGGACCTCGTCCGATGGCCGCTCGGCTACCTTGATCTTGAGACTCTGCTCCTTGCCGTCCCGAAGGATCTTGATATCGGCTTCCCTTCCTACGGTGGTTCGCGCAACCAGATTCCGCAGCTGACTCACACTTTGGACTTCTTTCCCGTTGAACGCCACGACCACATCACCGCGTTTCATGCCGGCAGCATACGAAGGGCCGTTCTCATTGACGTCGCTGATCAGCACACCCTTGCGCTGCTCCGGCAATTTGAACGATTTGGCGAGCGCCGGCGTGATCTCCTGAATCGCCACGCCCATCCAACCCCGCACGACCTTTCCGGTCTTCGTGAGGCTCTCCACGATATCCAAGGCAATGCTGCTGGGGATCGCGAACCCGATGCCCTCTGATCCACCGGTCCTGGAAAAGATGGCCGTATTGATGCCGATCAGCTTCCCCTGCATGTTGACCAGCGCACCGCCTGAGTTGCCGGGATTAATGGCTGCATCCGTTTGAATAAAATCTTCATAGTCCGCAATCCCGACATTGCCGCGGCCTAACGCGCTGATGATTCCGAGCGTCACCGTGGAGCTGAGTCCAAAGGGACTCCCCACCGCCAGCACGACATCGCCTACCTGAAGTTCGTCATAGTCCGCCCACTTGAGGGCCGTCAAATCCTTCGCTTCGATCTTAATGACGGCCAAATCGGTCTTGGGATCGGCGCCGATGACCTTGGCCGCAAATTCCCGCCGATCGGAAAGCGTGACGGTAATCTGGGATGCGCCTTCGACGACGTGGTTATTGGTAACGATATACCCATTGGGATCCAGAATCACACCCGAGCCGGCGCTTTGTTCCGGCCGATGCGGACCTCCCGGAGGGCCTCCCGGAGGACCGGGAGGGCCAGGCGGGCCTGGCGGTTCCATGCCGGGCGGCTCTTCTCCCGGCGGGCCTCCCGGAGGCCCGCCGAATGGGCCAGGCGGGAGCGGCCGCCTGCCTTCCCGACGTCCCTCTCCGCCGCCGGTCACGGCAATGTTGACAACGGCCGGATTCACGGCCTTGACGATTTCGGAAAACCCTTGCGCGAGAGAGGGAGGAATTCCCGCTGCTTCAACGCTCGGCCCGAATGACAGCGTCACCCCGACTACCGCCGCCGTGACAAGAAAACTTGCTGCAAGAACAAGGAAACCGCGCTGACGTCTGTGCATGTTCACTCCTCCGGAAGCTGAAATTGAAGAATTCCCGAAGATTTTTCGTCCGCCGAACATGTCATTCTACACCAATCGTTGAATGGCCTTCAAAGAGGAAAATGGCCGCGCCGGCGGGCGCATGTTGTCGCCGCGCCTATCATCACACAGAGTTATTCCCGCACACCGGCAACCTCAATCTGTCGCTTATCGATCCAGGCTTGCTGGATGTTCAACACCAGACGTTTAGCCGCTTCTCTCATAGAGACCAGCCGCAACGTAATCGGCGCTCCCTCATAGGTCGGGGGCCAGATACGCCGCTCCGGATACTGGGGCCTCAAATAGATGACCGGGTACCATTGATTGATACCGGGGGCAGTAGGGCTGTCCAACGTCGCCCATGCGCGGCCCTCCGCTTGCAGCACCACATGCCCCTCGACAACATCCACGAGAGCGGCTTCGGCCAAAGACCAATTGTCCAGCCGGAAACCTGGTTGCCGATGCGTGGTCCATCCCAGAAACAGGGAAACCGGATATTGCTGCTCCTCGCTGGACAGGACCGCAAGCAGGAGATATTGCACTCCCTGCCGTTTGCCGAAGGCGATCAGATCGGACATGCTTCGATTCGCCGCCAATTGCGCAGAAGGGA
>DASSBQ010000042.1:0-3818 GCA_035698625.1 Nitrospiraceae bacterium | reverse complement strand
TGAAGGGGCCGACCGGATGCGGTAAGACGCGCTTTGTTCAACATATGGCGCATCGGCTCGGGCGTCCCCTGATCACCGTGGCGTGCCATGAGGATCTCACGGCCTCCGACCTGGTCGGCCGATATCTGTTGAAGGGCCAGGAAACGGTCTGGATCGACGGACCGCTGACGATAGGGGTCAAGCACGGCGGCATCGTGTATCTCGACGAGATCGTCGAGGCGCGTAAAGATACGACGGTGATCATCCATCCGCTCACCGACGACCGGCGAGTTCTTCCGCTTGAAAAGAAGGGACAGATAGTGGAGGCGGTGGATGAGTTCATGCTCGTCATTTCTTACAATCCCGGCTATCAGAGCGTGTTGAAGGATCTGAAGCAGAGCACCAAGCAACGGTTCATGGCGATCGAATTCGATTACCCGACGCCGGAGGTCGAATGCCGGGTCGTCGCGCACGAAGCCGGCGTCAGCGCCGAGACGGCGGAGCGGCTCGTCAGAGTCGGTCAAAAAGTGCGGAATCTCAAGAACCATGGACTTGAGGAGGGGGTCAGCACGCGCCTGTTGATCTATGCCGGGACTTTGATGAATCGCGGGGTGGCGCCGGACCGCGCCTGCGACGTCGCGCTGGCGAGACCGATTACCGATGATCCCGACATGCAACGGAGCATCATGGATGTGGTGAAGGCCATCTTCTAGCAGGCCGTTGAAAAACGATTGGGCACCGTCCGGAAATCGGTGGTTCGAAGGTCTCGGGTGACGAGATAAGATCGCGCAGGATGTTCAAAAAGGCCTTCCAGCGCGGCCGCAGCTAGGTGCACGGCGCGATGAATAAAGAGCGCCACGTTTGTGCACGCCGGCGAGTCGGTGAGCCGGCAGTTCTTGATGGCGAGGCGGTATTCCTTACCCGCCCGCCCGAGCCTGCCAAGACAGGCTCTTTTCCCGAGTTCTGTACGTCGAGCCTTTGAGGTGCGCGAGACGACGAATAAGTCGTCTCATGTTTGCGCACGGGCGCGAGTCGGTGAGCGCCCGGTGTCTTCCGAGAACAAAGCTGGAGGAACTTTTTCAGCATCCTGCTAGAGGAAGGCCGCGTCCGAATCATTCCATGCGGAGGTGTCTCATGACGGACCTGTCGCCGCGACGCCGATCGTCATTGTTGTTGGGCCTTGGCGTGTGCCTGCTGCTGCTCGGCCAGAGCGGCTGCAGTTATCTCTTCTACCCCAAGGCAAGCACCTATCTCGATCAAGCCAAAGGGGCTACGGGCACGGAGACCATCACGAATCTGGTCGGCATGCTGGAACATAGCGCCAAAACGGCCCGTTCGCCGCAGACGTACCAACGCGGCATGGACGATCTGCATAACCAGATGCATGCATTGGATGACGCCTATTGCCAGGTTACCAAGCAGCAGGCGGAGACGCCGGTCTATGCCAAGGCGACGACGCTTCGCAAGGAGCTGTGGACCATTTTCAAGCCGCTCTGGCGCCATCGCGAAGATCAGGCGGTGCGTGAAGCGCAGCTGGACCTGTTCAACGTCCGCCTGCGGGAAGTGCGTGACGCAGTGCAAGACATCAAAGGATAGCCCGATCTGGCACCGCACCGAATCATCTACGAGACCGACCAAGGGACCGTCCTGTTGATTCACGCCCAACCGAAGGCGTCGCTCACTGAATTGGCCGGACAACATGGTGACTTCCTGAAAATCCGCCTTGCCGCCCCGCCCTCGGAGGGCGCGGCCAATGACGCGTTGCGCCGCTTCCTTGCGGACCGCTTCCACCTTCCGCTTGCCGACGTTCAGTTACTCTCAGGGCAGAGCTCACGACATAAACGCGTGCTGTTGAAAGGTGTGGCGGCGGAGCGCGCCTACGACGTGCTGCATCTTACCGGCTTGGTGAAGAAGCAATGACAAAGCCTTCGGCCTTGGATTGGCCGGCCCGCTCCGGGCCCTTTCGCGCGACGATCGTCGCCGGGGTGCTGCTGGCTTTCGGCTGCTCCGGGCCGGCTCCCGTTCTGTATCCGAACGCTCATCTTCAATCCAAAGGCAAAGATGCAGCCGAAGACGATATCGAGGCGTGCCGTGACATGGCCGAGGCGGCCGGTGCCAGGGAAGCCACCGGCCAAGCCGGGCAAGTCGCGACGGATACCGCGGTCGGGGCCGGTGTCGGCGCGGCGAGCGGCGCCGTCGGCGGCGCCATTTCTGGTGCCGCGGGGCTGGGATCGCTGATCGGCGCGGCAAGCGGGGCCGTATGGGGGCTTCTCAGCGGGTTGTTCCGCAGCGGCAGTTCGCAGCCGAGTCAAGCCTATGTCGGTTTCGTCAATCGATGTCTCACGGACAGAGGATACGAAGTATCGGGATGGCAGTAGAAGCGGCGCCGCCTGTTGTAGGTAGGTCCATTCGCCTTGTGGCGGGTGCACTCATTGTCTTGATCGGTCTGGCGGCCTGCGCAGCGCCGGAGCCGATTCTTCGGTCCAATAAGCGCCTTCTGTTGTATGGAAAGGACGCGGCTGAACGTGAAATAGACGCCTGTCGAGACAAGAGCGAACGTGCCGGACTTCGGCATGGAACGAACCGGAGCGGCAACGCCGCCGCCGGAGGAACGATCGGGTTGGTCGGAGGAGCCGCTGTCGGTGCCGCCACAGGACTGTTCGGAGGACCGACGGGCGTGGCGATCGGCGCCGGCGCGGGGGCGATTCTCGGAGGACTCTTAGGACTCATCGGCGGAGCCTATAAGCCGCTCGAACCGGATCCGCGTTTCAGCGCGTCTATGGAGCGCTGTCTGCACGAGAAGGGGTATGAGGTGACTGGTTGGCAATAAGCGAGCAGCGCGGCGGAGAAAGCTCTATGTGTCAGCTTGACGCATTCCAAGAAGATCGTCGATTCCACATCTCAAATCTCAGATCTGGACTTGCCGTTATCCTCTTGGATACACAATGATCCGGTTGGATACAGTTTCCGTGATCCTACCTTCACCGTGTCCGTCTCATCTCTTTGAAATTCTGTTGGGAATACGCATTGCGGCATCCAGGCAGAATGCTTGCTTTATCGCATTCATTGAACGCGCCGGAAGAGAATCACTCGACAGGCCTTTCTTTGACGCTGCGACAACTCGCGTGCCTTGATGCCATCCAGGACATGGTGAGCCGTCTGGTTTCAAAGAGCCGCCGTCTCCTCGTGCGGGCATCTGTCTGCGCGCGGTTTCAACAGGGGTGATTTCAATAGAAGAAGGGAGAGACCATGAAGCCTGTCATGATAGCCATCGGCCTCGTCCTGTGGATCGGCTTGGTCCAAGTTGTAAACGGGAAAGATGCGGCGGGACCGCCGGCCGTGTCGCCGAAGGCCGACAGCCAATCCGGCTTTCGCTACGGAGACGGGGATCTGACTGATTCCGAACGCGCGGGTGCGGAAATCTGGTTCAAAGCCACTGCGGGAAATGAACGATTTTTCACCTACGTCTACCCGCAGCGCTTCGGCGTGATGGTCGATTGGTACCGTGTGTTAGGGAGCACCCACCGTGAGCAGCGGTTTAACCGGTGGGGACTGATCAACGATCCCGAGTGCTGCAAACCGGGTGATCCAAATTGTCCGGCAAAAAGCGAGGAGGAGACATACGGGTTCGATTATTGTCCGGGCGACGATGCATTGCTGAAGTATGTCGGGAAAGACGGATATCAGGACCCGGCCTGTGAGTTCAAGGATGCCGCGCTTGCGGCGGATGATCCCCATGGTTCCAAGGATCAACGGCAGTCGCCGTGCGACTTGCGCTTCGGAACTTCAACCGGGGCGATGGGGATCCGAAAGTTTCCCAACCCCCGATTCGACAAGGA
>DASSBQ010000041.1:0-7188 GCA_035698625.1 Nitrospiraceae bacterium | reverse complement strand
ACCTCTCGCATTCTGTGGAGGCTGTGAATGATGGAAAGGACCGTCAGGCTTAAGAGTCACGATTTGTTGGAGGGTCCCGGGCGTGCGCCCGCACGCGCGATGCTGAAGGCGGTGGGCTTTACCGACGAGGATCTCGAGCGGCCGCTGGTGGGCGTCGCCAACACATGGATCGAGGTCATGCCCTGCAATTACCATCTGCGCCGCTTGTCGGAACGGGTGAAGGCCGGCATTCGCGCGGCGGGCGGCACCCCGATCGAATACAACACCATCGCGGTCTCGGACGGGATTTCCATGGGGACGGAAGGCATGAAGGCCTCCTTGATCAGCCGCGAAGTCATTGCCGATTCAATCGAATTGGTGGCGCGCGGACATCTCTTCGATGCCGTCGTGGCGCTATCCGGCTGCGATAAGACCATCCCCGGCACCGTCATGGCCTTGGCTCGACTCAATGTTCCGTCGCTAATGCTGTACGGGGGGTCGATCATGCCGGGCACGTTTCAAGGACACGACGTCACGATTCAAGATGTGTTCGAGGCGGTGGGCAAGCATGCCTCCGGCAAGATGACCAATGCCGAACTTAAAGACCTGGAAGACCATGCCTGTCCCGGTCCGGGAGCGTGCGGCGGCCAGTTCACGGCGAACACCATGGCGATCGCCTTCGAATTCCTCGGCATTTCGCCGATGGGGCGAAACGGCGTGCCCGCGATGGATCACCGCAAGGACGACGTGGCGTTCGAGTGCGGAAGATTGGTCATGGATCTGCTCAAAAACGACATCCGGCCCCGCCAGATCATCACCAGGAAATCGATTGAGAATGCCATCGCCGCCGTTGCGACCACGGGAGGCTCGACCAACGCTGTCCTGCATCTGCTGGCCGTCGCGCGCGAAGCCGGCGTGCGCCTCACGATCGATGATTTCGACAAGATCAACCGCAAGGTTCCGCTCTTGGCCGACTTGAAACCGGGGGGGCGGTTCACGGCGGCCGATCTCTATGCGGCCGGAGGCACCACATTGGTCGCCAAGCGCCTGCTCGATGCCAAACTGCTCCACCCCGATCACATCACCGTCTCGGGCCGCACCATCGGTCAGGAGGCCAAAGACGCGACCGAGACCGAAGGCCAACAGGTCTTGCGCCCGCTCGCTACTCCCATCAAACCTACAGGCGGACTGGTCATTCTCAAAGGCAATTTGGCGCCGGACGGCTGCGTCGTTAAGGTGGCAGGCCATTCCATCCTGACATTTCGCGGGACCGCGAAAGTCTTTGATCGAGAAGAAGACGCATTCGCCGCGGTGAAAACCGGGCAGATCAAGCCCGGAGACGTAGTGGTCATCCGATACGAAGGGCCATCCGGCGGGCCGGGAATGCGGGAAATGCTCGGTGTGACGGCCGCCATAGTCGGAGCCGGGCTGGGAGATTCCGTCGCCCTCCTCACGGACGGCCGATTCTCCGGCGCGACCCATGGCCTGATGGCCGGGCATGTGGCGCCGGAAGCCATCAAGGGCGGCCCGATCGCCGCGGTGAAAAACGGCGATATTATCTCGTTCGACATCCCCAAACGGCGCCTCGACGTTAAAGTGAGTCAAAAGGATCTTTCGACACGGCTCCGCAAGGTCAAGCATCCTGTTCCGCGGTACACCTCCGGCGTCATGGGAAAATACGCCCGCCACGTCTCTTCTGCTTCAGAAGGAGCGGTCACGAACTGAGTTCATTCGCTCTTCCGTGAGTCACCGAGGCTTGTTCGAGCGCAAGATTCGGTCTATTCTGGATCATCGATGAGCCGATCTCGTGCATGATCCATGACCGGATTACGCCGGCGGAACAAACCTTTTGGTCATCGACCCGCGACCATCATGCCCTCCAGCGACCGACCAGCATCTTCCGCCCTTTCGTCGGCCGACGGGCCCGGCCGTTCCCATCTCGCGCGTCCGGAGTTCTATCTCAATCGCGAACTGAGCATGCTGGAGTTCAACCGCCGGGTCCTCGAGCGCGCCCAGGCTGCCTCGGTTCCGCTGCTCGAACGCCTCAAGTTTCTCAGCATCGTCAGTTCGAATCTCGACGAGTTCTTCGAAATTCGCGTGGCGGCGTTACAGGAGCAATCCGCACATACCGCCGGTCACCCGGGGCCGGACGGTCTCACGCCGAATGAGCAGTTGCGCCGCATCGCCGATGTGGCGCATCGCCTCGTGCATCACCAATACGTCATTCTGAATGATCTGTTGATTCCTCAGCTTGCCGAAGAACAGATTCGCTTCCTGCGGCGCGCAGACTGGACGTCCGCTCAAACCCGCTGGATCCGCCGCTTCTTCACCCAGGAACTCTTGCCCCTTCTCAGCCCGCAGGGACTCGACCCGGCCCACCCCTTTCCCAAGGTCCTGAACAAGAGCCTGAACTTTGTCGTGTCGCTGGAAGGCTCCGACGCGTTTGGGCGCGTGAACGGTACGGCGGTCGTGCAAGTGCCCCGGCTGCTTCCTCGGGTCATCCATGTGCCGCCTCAGGTCACGAAGGGCCCGCATGATTTTGTCTTCCTTTCGTCGATCATTCACGCATACGTCCATGACCTGTTTCCCGGCATGGACGTCAGCGGCTGCTATCAGTTCCGGGTGACCCGCAACAGCAATCTCTTTGTCGATGAAGAAGCGGTGGAAGATTTGCGCCAGGCCATGGAGGGCGAACTGCCGTCCCGACGCTTCGGCGACGAAGTGCGGCTCGAGGTCGCGGACAACTGCCCGGGCGACGTGCAGCAATTTCTCATGGAGGAGTTTCAGCTGTCCCGGCAGGATGTCTATCAGTGCAATGGACCGGTCAACCTCCACCGCCTCATCACGATTCCGGATCTGGTCGATCGACCCGATCTTAAGTATCGCCCGTTTACCTCGGCGCTGCCGAAACCGCTGCCGCAGCAAGAGAATATCTTCGATACGATTCGCGCCGGCGACGTGCTGCTGCACCATCCCTTCCAATCGTTCACGCCGGTGTTGGAATTTATCCGCCGGGCGTCCGAGGACCCGCAGGTCTTGGCCATCAAGCAGACTCTCTATCGGACAGGAGCGGATTCCGATCTTGTGAAATCGCTCGTGCTGGCCGCCCAAGCAGGGAAGGAAGTGACGGTCGTCATCGAGCTGCGCGCGCGGTTCGATGAAGAGGCCAATATCGAGTTAGCGCACGACCTGGAGGAAGCCGGCGCCCACGTGGTCTACGGCGTGGTAGGGCATAAGACGCATGCCAAAATGATTCTTGTCGTGAGGCGGGAAGGCAAGCAGCTCAGGAGATATTGCCACCTCGGCACCGGCAACTACCATACCCGCAACGCACGCCTCTACACGGACTTCGGGCTCCTCACCTGCGATGCCCAGATCGGCGAAGACGTGCATAAGATTTTTCATCAACTGACGTCTCTCGGGCAGCCGGGCCGGCTGAAACGGCTGCTCCAATCGCCCTTCACCCTGCACAAGAGTTTGATCAAGTATATCGATCAGGAAGCGGCGCATGCCCGCAAAGGCAGGGCGGCCCGCATCATCGCCAAGATGAACGCCCTGTTGGAACCCCGAATCATTCAATCGTTGTATGCCGCCTCGCAGGCGGGAGTGAAGATCGATTTGATCGTCCGGGGGCCTTGCGCCTTGCGTCCCGGAGTCCGCGGCGTGTCGGATCATATCCAGGTGCGGTCGATCGTGGGACGATTCCTGGAACACAGCCGCATCTTCTACTTCCTTCACGGCGGAGATGAACTGGTGTATTTATCCAGCGCCGACTGGATGGAAAGAAACTTTTTCCGTCGCATTGAAGTCGCCTTCCCGGTCTTGGACAAGGACGTCAAACAACGGGTCATTCAAGAAGGGCTCATGACCTATTTGAAGGACAATACCCACGCCTGGATGCTTCGAGAGGACGGCACGTATGCGCGTTGCCGCCCCCGGGGACGGAAACCGCGGATCGCGCAGGATATGTTGCTCGGTAATCTCGCGGCCGGCATTACTTGAGAGAAGTCCGGCGCTGATCGATGACGGCGGCCCATCCGGCATCAAACTCTCGATGAGCCGTATTGAGAAAGTCCGCTTCGGCAGAGGCATCGCGGTCGGCCTTCACGGCGGTGACGGTGTGCACGGGAAAGTAGGCGGGTGTCCCGATATTCCTGATGTCTTCCATCACCTGCAGCAACGACTTGCCCCAGAAGACATCAAAGTAATGTTCTTGGGCGGGGTCAATCGCGTGGTCGTTCAGAATCATAGTGTCCGGACCGAGTTCGTATGCTCCCATGAAGCCGATACCCCCGGCCGCCACGGTGGTGTCGGTGCGTTTGATCAAGTCTTTACCGAATAAATACACCGTCAGTTCTCTGGTTTTCCCATATCCCTTGACCGATTCACTGTAGCCGACGGCGGCATACCGGCCGGGCGGCACGTTCTGCACGTAGACCGTTCCACCTCCTCCTTCACCCGTGCGCGGAGCGACAAGACTTGTCGGGATCAGTTTCTTGCCATGATACAAGTCCTCGTCTCGTTCGACGCGGACCAGATACAACCGGTTTTCGGTTCCGGACACCCATTTGCCCGATTTGATCGTCATGCCGATGGCGGCGCTGTTCGCGTCATTCGGTTTGGTGATCTTGACGGGAGGAACGAATTCGTTGGCCAGAAGTTGAAAAGGCTTGGGCGGCCGCTTGGAATAGCATCCAACCGACCCGAGAAGCATCACGACGACAGCCAACACGATCCAACGTTTCATGCACTCTCCTCTTTGAGGGCACGCGGTTCCGGATAATCCGCAAGTGTAGGGATTTTTTCGTCAGGACTCAATGCCTGTCGCCGCCGCCCGAAATCCGGCATTCGTCGCCGTGACGACATCGTCCCGGCGAATTTGCATGAACGCCGCGTTCGCTCCAGCACAGATATGGGCGTGACAGACGCTACGGGGTGAGAACAGGGACGAGATCTCCGGCGGTGCTGCCTTTATGCTGGTTTTCGAGCGACAGCCGCTTGAGCACCGACTTGGCACGTTCTTCCAGCCGTTCGGCTTCAGCCACCCGCTGTTTCCGGCGTAGAAGCGAAGCATAGCTCTTCAGCGCTTTGACGTAGGCTTTGCGCTCTTGTCCGGCGGCTTTTTCAAAAATGCCCAGCGCGCGCCGGTAGAGCTCTTCAGACTGATCCAGACGGTTCTGGGATTGATAGAGAATGGCCAGATTGTTCAATTCCATCGCCAATTGCGGATGTTCCGACCCCAGGCGCTTCTCCCGAATCGCAAGCGACTGCTGGAAGAGAGGTTCCGCTTGTGAATACAAGCCCTGCGTTTCGTAGAGCTGAGCCAGATGACTCAGCGCATTGGCCGTCTCCAGGTGATCCCCGCCCAGCGACCGTTTGAAAATATAGATAGCCCGCTGGTACAGCACTTCCGCCTGCTGGTACTGGTTCTGAATCTGGTACATGGCGCCCAGGTTGATGAGATTCCTGGCGACGATCGGATGTTCGGGACCGTACGCTTTCTCATGAATGGACAAGGCGCGCTGGTACAACGGCATGGCGCGCGCATACTGTCCCTGCGCCTGGTAGAGCTGGGCTAAATTGTCACGGGTGATGGCGGCGAGACTATGTTCAGGCCCCAATGTCTTTTCCAGGATGCCCAAGGCTCGTTGCAGGATCGGCTCCGCATCGGCGTACCGGCCCTGGTCCTGATACACCACCGCGATGTTGTTGAGACTCTCCGCCGTTTTCGCGTCGTTCGGCCCGTAGACCTTTTCGCGAATTTCACGTGCGCGTTGGTGGAGCGCTTCGGCTTGCGCATAGAGGCCTTGCATCCGGTAGAGTTCGCCCAGATCGGTCAGACTCGAGGCGGTCTCCGCATGGTTGGGACCGAAGGCTGATTCACGGATAGACAGCGCTTCCTGGAACAGGGCTTCTGCTTTCGCAAAATTTCCCAGATCGCGATTGACCTCGCCAAGCTGGCTCAAGCTTTCCGCCAACCGCCGCCCCTTGGGATCGATTTTTTTCGCCTCGTTGCGCGCGATGGTAAACTGCTCCTCCGCCTGGGTATACTCACCGGTCCGCAAGGCGTCATTGCCCCGCTCCATCGCGTGACGCCATCCCTGATCCGCCGCGCATCCGGTCATGACGGCCACCAGCCCGTACGCGAGCACTGCACCAGACAGACGGTGTTGCAGCTTCATAGTTTGTCCTATTTGTTATGTACGCGGAGTGAATGATTCTCGATCGCCCGCAGGCAGTCTATCCGGCCCGAGCACAGCCACCAGTTAACTCCTCAAGGCCGGTGCAAATCAACCCTTTTCCTCTGGATATTTATTAACCGAACAATTTCAGGAGCTTTACGTGGGGATATTGCCGGAGGGAAGGAAACGGAGACGCACCGGAAGGACATTCTTTGAAGCGGCAACCGCTAGAGCGGCCCGCCGCTCTGGGGGAAACACCGGGCCATGCAGGCGGGACACAGACCACCGTTGAACTGCATGGAGCAGCGCTCGGCAATAAAAACGTCCAAATCATACCATTCGCCGGAGGCATCCGGGACACGCTTGCACCACGCGCAGAGATTGATAATCCCCTGAGGTCGACCCAGATTGCCTTCCATGTCCCGCATCGCCTCGCCCAAGACCCCCTCGCCGTGCGGACGTGCGGCGGCGGCCGCCACGGCGTGAAACACCAAAACGGATCCGATGACCGACCCGAAGTCGTCAACCACCGGGGCGACACTTCCGCCGATCAATCTTCTCGCGCCGTTCTTTGTCAAGAGGACCATGTCTTCCAGTCCGATCGTCCGCACATCCGTCATGGCCTTCCACACAGGATTGCCGACTGAATCGCCGGTTGCGCCTGATTCAAGTCCGATCACAGACGTCACGCTGATCCCCACGGCCTCGCCTCGGGTCCACCCGGTAAAGCTTTCGGCGGCGGGATTGAGATAGGTCACGCGGGCATCACGGTCCGTCGTCATCACGCCGTCGCCGATGCACCGAACGGTCGTAGCCAGCCACCGCAAACTCTCGTTCATGTGTCGATCATGATGGGCTCGATGCAGGGCGAGTTCGATGGTGGTGCGCAGTTCATTGGGTTGGTACGGCTTGAGCATGTATCCGGCCGGCGACGTGATCTTGGCGCGCTCCAGGGTATGATCGTCCGCATAGGCCGTCAGGTAAATGACCGGTACATCGCATTGCTTCCGAATCTGCTTGACCGTCT
>DASSBQ010000040.1:0-10788 GCA_035698625.1 Nitrospiraceae bacterium | reverse complement strand
GGGTGTTCATTCCTGCGGTGTGGAGAGGTCCACAATCAGCTGGCCTTTAGGGGAGAAAAATCCCTGGTCGTCAACCTGGACGAGCCCGGTGCAATGTTCTTGGTAGAATTCAAGAACCCATCCGTTGAAGTCGTACCCTTCGTCCGTGATGTCGGACTGCATTTGTGTAGTCAGGATGAAACGAGCCCGCGTCACATATTCAGCTGCCAGCTGGGCTTCAATATCATCATAGGATGACAGAAGTTCCAGGAAGTATTTCTGCTCCTGCTCAAACACGTCTTTATATGAGCCGCGATCCCGTACGCAGAAAACCCGGATGGGCTTGCGGTCCCGATTATAGCCGAGAGCGATCTGGACCCAGGCCCATTCATCCAACATTGCATCATCGACGTCCGGCGGTGTAATGGGTAATTGGCCTCGCGATTTCAAAAAATCGAGCAAGAGCCGCAGCGGCGGCGAATTGTCTTTTTGGCAAAACACTCGCGAATACACGTATGTTTCAGTTTGTTCAGACGGAAGCGGCTGTGCGCTTGACGGTAAAATCGGCAGCTCTTTAGCCATGGTATTGAATCCTTCTGCTGGTGTGTCAACGTGACGCAGAACTACTCTACTCGGTCTTTCCTTCCGTGTTCAAGAGTAAGCCGCACGCATTTCGCCGCGCCAGATGCGAGTTTTTCCGGTTGACAGCCCTGGAGGCTTTGGATACACTCTCGCCCTGTTTTTTGCTCAGCACGCTGCACACGCAGCGTTTCATCGCAGTTCACCTCAGGATCAGAGTCTTCGACCCGGTTTCAATCCAATCACATTATCAAGTAGCCAAGGAGGTACGCATGGCCAAATCAATGACGAAATCGCAGATCGCAGACCATATTGCCGGGAAGGCCGGGATCACCAAGAAAACGGCGGTTCAGCTCTTGGATGACCTGGCAGCGCTGGCTTACCGAGAGGCGAAGAACGCCTTTGTCGTCCCCGGGATTGGGAAACTCGTGCTGGCGAACCGTAAAGCCCGCATGGGCCGCAACCCGCAGACCGGTGAGCCGATCAAAATTCCTGCCAAGCGGGTCGTGAAATTCCGGGTTGCCAAGATGGCCAAGGACTCAATTCTGGGGAAGAAGTAATCGGCCTCTTTGAGGTGGTGAGCGTGCGCGCGCCGGCCTCTGGTTCCCAGGAGCCGGCGCGTTTTTTTCTGCCCTTTCCGAGCTTGACACACTAAGAGTGATTGGCGGCCAGTCAGGTGAATGAAGGGCCTAGGCCGCTGCCGCCGGTTCCATCATGCCCAACAAATCGGAGCGCATCGCCGTCTTGTACGAGGGAATCCTCGCTGGCGATTCGCTTATTGATCGTCACGAGAATCTTCTTTTCCCGCAAGAGCTGAAGCAGGTGACGCAGGTTATGGCCCTGTCGTTGAATGACTTGTCGCACGCTCATCGACGTAGGAAGTTCGCAGGCCAAATCTCGTTCACCGTCTGCCGTTTGAAGTTGGCCCATTAACGTGATCGTGACCATTCACCAAGTGTCCTTTCGGTTGAAAACATTATGGGAGTGTGGCTGAGACATTGACTCGTAGGCCTACACGCCCAATAATAGAAGTCATATGCAATCACTTAATCTCGCTCGTCCTGGCATGCCGGATCTTCAGTTCGTGCTGATGGTCGTGGCTTTGTGCACATCAGAACTGCCGACACTCAATGTGCCGGAGGAGCTCCGTCGTACAGTTTTCGACCGATGCTGGGCGCTGATCAGTTCTGATTCACCACCGACTAATCCCAAGGAGCGGGTCCTGGATCTGCGGAGCGGCACCGATTTGACGCTCGAAGCATTGGTCGCAACCATTCGGGAGATATTCTCCGCCGCCGGTGTCACTGTACTGACCTGGGAGCATCCTCCAAGCGAACCGACACGTCCCAGTACTCCCCAAGCACTGCCGCTCATTGAACGGTTACGGCAACTATATCCCAACTCTCCCGATGATGCTCAGCCGCCCCCGCAAACCTGATCCGTGCGCCACCCAGTATGTGGCAATGATTGCCGTATTTTCAATGTCGGCATCTCCGGCGCCGAATTCTTCTTTGCCTCCACCAGAGATGATCCTGCCCTGATTGAGAAGGAGTCTGTGAGCGAATCGTGCGAGTGATTGACACGCCGCTGCCGGGGTTGATTCTTATAGAGCCGGATCTGTATCGCGACGCGAGGGGCGTGTTTTGGGAAGCGTTCCGGGAAGAACGCTACAAGAACACCGGCATTCACGGTCCATTCGTGCAGGACAATTTTTCATGGTCGGTCCAGCACACATTACGCGGGCTGCATTATCAACGTCATCAGCCTCAAGGCAAGCTTGTCATGGTCATCCAGGGAGCGGTCTATGACGTCGCGGTGGATATCCGCCGGGGCTCGCCGACGTTCGGGCAATGGTTTGGAGTTGAGCTATCCGATCAGAATATGCGCCAGCTCTATATTCCGCCCGGGTTTGCGCACGGCTTTTGTGTCCTGAGCGACAGGGCTGGGTTCTTCTACAAGTGCACGGATGTGTATCAACCGGCGGATGAGCGAGGCATCATCTGGAACGATCCCGCCTTAAATATTCCATGGCCGACGGACACGCCGCTTCTCTCCCCAAAGGATCAAGCATTCCAGCCTCTCGCCGCGATGCATGAAGAATTGCCGCTGTCCCGCTGACTTGATGCCCGGACCGCTCATATGATATCTAGGAATCATTCCTAGATAGGTATGCGTCCAACGACTGAAACCATCCAAGAGCGTTTCCGCCGGCACCGTGTACGGCTTACGCCGCAACGCGCGGCCATTTATGGCGCGCTGGCCGGGACCACCAGCCATCCGACGGCGGATGATCTGTACCGGGTCGTGAAACGGCGGCACCCAATGATTTCCCGCAATACTGTCTATTACACCCTCGGTGTGCTTCGCGAAACCGGCTTAGTGCGCGAAGTTAATGTCGGACACGAAGGGGCGCGGTTTGATGCCAATATGTCCCTGCATCATCATCTGATCTGTCTCGCATGCCGGCAGATTCAGGATATCACCGATGACGCATTGAACCGTCTCACGGTTTCCCAGGGAGATTTTGAGATCCTCGGTCATCGGGTCGAGTTTCATGGGTATTGCGCCAAGTGTCGGCGCTTGGGATTAGCAAAAGCGGCGTCTATCTAGCTATCCACCGCCTGAGGGCATTCATTCACGAAGGAGGAGCAAGCAATGGGGAAGAGTCTGAAAGATACCAAGAGCCATGAGAATCTCAAGCAGGCGTTTGCAGGCGAATCGCAGGCGAACCGCCGCTATCTCTACTTCGCACGACGTGCCGACATCGAAGGGTATCCCGATATCGGTGGCCTATTCCGAGACACATCCGAAGCCGAAACGGGGCATGCCTTCGGGCATCTCGACTTTCTCAAGGAAGTGGGTGACCCGGCCACCGGGGTCCCGATCGGCAATACGGAAGCTAACCTGAAATCGGCAGTCGAAGGGGAAACATACGAATATACTCAGATGTACCCCGGCATGGCGAAGACGGCCCGTGACGAAGGATTTTCCGAATTGGCGGAATGGTTCGAAACATTGGCGAAGGCGGAGCGCTCGCATGCCAACCGCTTTACCAAGGGTCTGGAAAGCTTGAAGCAGGGATAACAGCCCTCGCAAGGGCACGTGCAGGCATAAGAACGGCGGCTGTCCGCCTATCTGGAGATCCCGGACACAGACACAGCATGATCCGGATCTTCCGACCGGACGGCCGCCGATCCCTTTTTAGAGACACCATGAAAGCGCTGAACATTCTTCAACCGATCGAGGCGGGGCCTCTCGAAAAAGAAAGCTTGCGGATCTATGAGATCTGCGACGGATGCCGGCGCTGCTTTAATCTCTGCCCGTCCTTCAACACATTGCTCGATCGAATCGATGCGGTCGAGAGCGACGTGGCAAAATTGACGCCGGCCAACCATGAGCAGGTGGTGGATGAATGCTACTATTGCAAGCTCTGCTTCAACCATTGCCCCTACACGCCGCCGCATCCCTATCAGCTCGATTTTCCGCATTTGATGGTCGTCTGGAAGAAGCACTTGGCTTCGACGCGCGGCGCCTCCTGGCGGGATCGGTTGCTGATCAAAACGGATCTCTTGGGACGGCTCAATAGCGCGTTGGCGCCGCTGGTGAACTGGAGCTTGGCTCAGGCATGGCTCCGGAACATCATGGAAAAGGTCATGGGGGTCCATCGGGAACGCCGCGTCCTCCATTACCAAGCGGAGACGTTCAATCGGTGGTGGAGCCGCCATACGCCCCCGCGGCCATCAGCCGGAACGCGTAAGGTGGCGTTGTTTGCCAGTTGTCTCGTGAACTATCAGGCGACCGATGTCGGAAAGGCCAGCGTGCAGGTCCTGGAGAAAAATGGCGTAGAGGTGGCGTTCCCCGATCAGCAGTGCTGCGGCATGCCTTCATTCGATATAGGGGATACCGACGGAATCGTGAAGGCGGCCCGGGCCAATCTGCGCTCATTGAACGACTGGATTGCCCGGGGCTATGATGTAGTGGTGCCCGTCCCGAGTTGCAGCCTCATGATCAAGCGGGAATATCCGGCTCTCTTACAGACGGACGAGGCCAGGACCGTTGGTGAGCATACCTTTGATATCTGCGAGTACCTGATGAAATTGAAGCGGGACGGTTCATTGGCGATGGATTTCACGCAGAATCCGGGCCGGGTGGCCTATCAGGTGCCTTGCCATCTGCGGGATCAGAATATCGGCTTCAAATCAAAAGAACTGATGGAATGCGCCGGCGCCCGCGTCGAGGTGATCGAAAAGTGCTCCGGTCACGACGGCACCTGGTCGGCGAAGAGGGAGTTTTACCCGCTCTCGATGACGATCGCGAAGAAAGCTGTCAGAGTGATCGAGCAGGCGCCGGCCGATCTCGTCGCGTCCGACTGCCCGCTTGCCGCGTTGCAACTTGATGAGGCGGGCGCCGCCGCCCATGCGGCAGGACGACCGACGCTCCATCCTATCCAGATCGTGCGCGATGCCTATGGATTGCCGGCGGAATCTCGACGTTCTTGAGATCGGTATTATTTACCGAGACACGGTGATGAACAGTTTAACGCAAGAAGACCTCATCCCTCAGGCCGAGTATGAACAGCAACGCGAGGCGTTTCGCCGGCGCATTATCGATCTGAAGCGCCGACGCCGCATTTCAATCGGACCGCTTGTGACCTTGGTGTTCGAGAACCGGGACACGCTCCAGTTTCAGATCCAAGAAATGGTGAGGGCCGAACGGATCCTCGATCCGGCCAAGGTCCAGGATGAACTGGATGTCTACAATGCGCTTCTTCCACAAGCAGGCGAACTCAGTGCCACATTGTTGATCGAAATTACGGAAGCGGAGCGGATGCAGCACTGGCTCGATGCCTTTATGGGGCTGGACCGGGGGCAGACCGTTGCGCTGAGAGCCGGCACCGAACAGATCTTTGCCGAATTCGAAGGCGGGCACAGTCATGAGACGAAAATCAGCGCCGTCCATTTCGTGCGCTTTCGCCCGACTCCCGGCATGATCGCCGCGATCAATGATCCGGCCGTTCGGGTCGCATTCTCGGTCAGCCATGGACCATATCAAGAAGACGTCGATGTGCCTTGGGCCATGCGGCAAGAATGGATGACCGACCTGAAAGGAAGTTCTGCGTTATAAATATGATGCCTCCCGTCCTTTTGACCAAACGCATCGAATTCGCCGCCGCCCATCGCTACGAGAAGCCGCAGTGGGACGAGCGCAGGAACCGCGAGACCTTCGGTGCCTGCTACAACGAGCCTGGGCACGGCCACAACTATCTGCTTGATGTGACGGTGTCGGGCGAGGTCGATCCGCGGACCGGCATGGTGGTGAATCTATTCGATCTGAAGCAGGTGCTCCTTCAGGTATTGGAAGAATTCGATCACAAGCACCTCAATCTGGACATGACCTATTTCAAGGACGACGTGCCCACCTCGGAAAACATCGCCCGGGTCCTATGGAAAAAACTTGCGACCCAACGCGATATCGGCCTGCTGCATTCCCTGCGCCTGTATGAAGACGAGGACCTCTATGCCGAGATAACCGCGGAGGCGGGGCTTGACCGTGCCGGCGTGACACGCCGGTATTCCTTCACCGCCGTGCATGAAGGAAACCGCGGCCATACCTGGGATCTCTTCGTGACGGTCCATGGAGCCATCGACGGCCAAACCGGCATGGTCACGGATATCGTCGCGCTTGACCGACTCGTTGCCGAACAAGTTCTGAAGTCATTCGATGGTCAGGATATCCGTACCGTGCTCAACCGCCCGACTGTTGACGGCGCGCTACTCGCCGAATCTATCTGGAAATGCCTCGCCCCCTCCATCAGTCGCGGCAACCTCGAGCGCGTCAAATTGGTCCAGACGCGGGATCTTGAGTTCGAATACGCGGGTTAACTTCCTCGCACACACCGTTTTTCGGTATATCCGGTTTTGTCGCTCCTTTCCCACGGCTTCCCGTGATCCATTTTTTCATTCAACATGTCGCTTACTCCATCACTACCGCGCTCCTAGCTAGATAGACGAGAGAACTCAACTGAGTTCTCCATTGGATACGTACACTTGCTGTAGCATATCCTCGAAGGGTATTCTTGCGGGAACTTTGCGAGAGACCTCGCCATGCCGCGCAACGATCAAGCCGTGCGTCTTCTGGTGCTCCTCCAGAAGTTGGAGGGATCCCGACACGGAGTCACGCTGGAGCAACTGGCCGATTCCCTGGCCCCTGGATCAACCCGGCATCCTCGCACGCTCCGCCGCGATCTCGACGCGCTGGAAGAGGCCGGCTATCCGCTGGTGACCGATCGGGTGGATGGCCGCACCAAGTGGCGGCTCCTCGCCGGATTTCGCAATGTCCCGGCGCTCCGGCTTTCACCCACTGAATTGATGGCGCTCATATTCACCCGGCGCCTGATTGCTCCGCTCGAAGGCACGGAACTCCATGCCTCGCTGCAATCCGCATTGAACAAAGCGGCGGCCATGCTGCCGCCTCAAGGTTTGGAATTGGTCCAGCAACTGGACGGCACCTTTTCAGTGGGACTCGGCCCGCACAAACGTTATCGGCGTCATCGCGAGACGATCGATCGGGTGTCGCAGGCCATTGCCGGGAAGAAAACGATTCAGATGCGCTACGACTCGGCCTCGCGAGGCCGCACGACGAGGCGGGAAGTCGATCCCTATCGGCTCTGGTATGCATCCGGTGGCTTGTACCTTATCGCCTACTGCCACCTGCGGCGAGAACCACGCATGTTCGCCGTGGAGCGAATCAAATCCGTGACGCCGACGGACCATCCCTATCAGATGCCGTTGCACTTCGACCTGGACGCGTTCGTGCAGGATGCGCTGACCGTCATGCGCGGTCCACGGATCGACGTGCAGTTGGAATTCGACAAGGTGACGGCCGCCTGGGTGAAAGATCGAGTCTGGCACGTCAGCCAAAAACTGGAGCGTTGTCCGGGAGGACCGTTGCGGATGACCCTCACGGTCGCCGACACGCGCGAGTTGGTCGGCTGGATCCTGAGTTTCGGGAGCGGCGTGACGGTCTTAGAGCCGGCGAAGTTGCGTCAAACTGTGGCGGAAGAAGCTGGAAGGATTGCAGACCATCGGTGACTCGATCGTCATGAGGCAAGCGCAATGAATAAATCAGGTTGTCCCATGTGTTTTGAACCGGTATGCTCGGGACCGTTTTACAATAGTCTATGGTTGTCTGAATCCTGAACGGATAGCAGAGGAAAAAGCCATCATGAGTCTGCATCCGCCGAGGATCGAAGTCATGGATGACATGATGGCGGAAATTCTAAGACGCAAGACGCCGGCCGAACGGCTAGCGATCGGCTTTGGATTGTGGCGGTCGGCGCGAAAACTGCTGCGAGGGCAACTCGCCTCGCTACATCCGGAGTGGGATGAGCAACGTCTGTCCCGTGAAGTGGCTCGGAGGCTCTCGCATGGAGCTGTAGAGTTGCTGGCACAAGTCGTTGAAACGTTCGAACGGCTTCGCATTCCTTACCTGGTGACCGGGTCGGTTGCTTCAATGGCTTATGGCGAGCCGCGGCTGACGAATGACATTGATCTCGTGGCCGGGATTAACGACCACCATATTGTGCGGTTGTTGGACGCGTTCCCATCCGATGCGTTCTATCTGAGCGAAGAGGCCATTCGGGAGGCAATCCTTCATCAGACGCAATTCAACATCATCCATCCGACGTCCGGATTGAAAGTCGACGTGATGGTTCGAAGGGACACTCCATTTGACCGGAGCCGGTTCGCTCGTGCACGCCTGCTCCGTCCGACCGAATCTTATACCGCCGCCTTCGCCTCGGCAGAGGATGTCATCATCAAGAAAATGGAATACTACCAGGAGGGCGGGTCGGAAAAGCACTTGAGAGATAAATGCAGGACATTGCTGGGCTGCTGGGCACGGCACCTACCGGTGAGCACAGTAAATCCATGCGTGGTTCGAGTGTAAAAGAACGGTCGGTTGAGTAGGAGCGAAGGGCATAGACCATGACAGTTGAACAGCCCGCGTTGCTGAGAGCCACGGCATGATGAGGCGATAAAGAGAGGCTTAGCGCAATGAAACTGTCAAGCCTGAGAGAAATCGTGTCGGCGCTGAACCGGCGCGACGTGCGCTTTCTGATTGCCGGAGGCCTAGCCGTCGCCGCCCACGGCTACGGTCGAGTGACCTTCGATCTAGACATCGTCCTGCAGTTGGAGCCTGAGAACGTGCATCGCGCCGTGAGCGCCCTCGAATCGCTGGGATATCGCCCGGTAGCCCCCGTTTCGGCTCATGAATTGGCAGAGCCCGCGAAGCGAGAGGCGTGGATACGTGATAAGAACATGGTCGTCTTTTCGCTGAGAAGCGAACAGTATCGAGAGACCCCCGTGGATATCTTCGTCGCAGAGCCTTTCGTGTTCGATACCGAGTACGACCGTGCTCTGATCGGAGATATCCTGCCGGGTGTGCCGGCACGCTTTATCTGTCTTGAGACCCTGATTCGCATGAAAGAGCAGACGGGGCGAGAAAAGGACCGCGAGGATGTGCGGCAACTGAAGTTCTTCCTGGAGAAGCCCGATGAACAAGCCTGACAGCGATGTGGCTGACCCCTGGGCCCAGCACGAACGGTCCCAGGCATTGTATTTCAGCTCCTTGAGTCTGCAAGAAAAGATGGAGGCCGTCGAGGCCATGGCCGATCTGGTCCGGCATTTCCAAAAGATGAGGGCGGAGAGGGCATTTCGGCCGGCGGCCGCCTCAGAGAAACGAAAGGGCTAAGACTATTCTCAGTCGTTCCCTCCCGCCGTCGGTCTCCTTACCTCGTAATTTTACCAGGTCCGCCGACCTACGTTGTACGGTTGTCCTCATAGAAGGGCATAGGTATGATCTCGCGCCGGTGCGGGCTTCACACCATGGTAACTGGAGCGATAGATGACCCCGGATGTCACAGGTGGAACGGAGAACCGGCGCTGTGGCAGCCGAAAGCTCTCGGATCTATGCAGGCCTGGCGTAGACAAAAGGTTTCTTCCAAGAAGGACCTTGGATGTCACGGCCATTCGGTATCCTGTCTCCTGTCCTTATTCCATGCCCTCCGCCCCAGTGGGAGGGTAACCGGTGAAGGGAGGGAGGTCATCATGCAACACAGGGGAACCGCAATCACACTGATCCTTCTTCTGCTTAGCGCCACGGTCACTTGGGCCGACATGGGCTTCGACGACAAGTACGAGCGGGACTACAACATCTTCAATCCCATCGCCCGGTATCAGCCGGAGAATCCGCTGAATCCCGCCAACGCCTACAGTTCCGACAATCCCTTCAATCCCGTGAACCAATATGATCCCGGCAATCCCGCAAATCCCATCAACCAATACAATCCCAACAACCCGTTCAATCCCGTGAATCGCTATAACCCAGAGAATCCCGTGAATCCGGTGAACAAATACAATCCAAACGTACCCTTCGCGCCGTTGGATGGGGGAAGTGGGATTGAAAAAGAGAAATGATGGAGCTCACTGCCTGCAGGGTTGTTGAATCGCGCGCATAAGATTCTTGGAAGCCGGTCGTGATTCAGGGAAAAGGGAGCCCGTAACATGATGACGTTCCGTCTGTTCATGGCGAAACCCGAGATGATCCCTACCGCCGCATCGTGGTATCTGGCCGACCTCGGCGAGGCGCGTGGCAAGCAGGAATTGTTTACCAAGCAGTCGCCGCAGAAGCTCAAGGTGTTGCGGGAGCACGCATTAATCGAGAGTGCGGTCTCCTCCAATCGCATCGAAGGCGTGGAGGTGGAGCCGGCCCGGATCAAGCCGATTCTGTTCGGCAAGGGCAGCCTACGGAGCCGCGATGAGGAAGAAGTGCGGGGGTATCGTGATGCGCTGAAGCTCATTCACCAGCAAGGCCGCACACTCCCGATCTCGGAAGGGACCATCAAACGGCTGCATCAGTCGGCGCGAGGAGGGATCGGAGATGCCGGACGTTACAAGAGTCAGGACAGTGACATTATTGAGCGACTGCCGGATGGCCGCATGCGAGTGCGGTTCAAAACCATCCCTGCGTCACGGACACCGGAGGCGATGAGGGAATTCAGAGGGGAGGAGCGGTGGAATGCATCGGGCGTGGCCCAGGAGCCAAATGGCGAAGAAAGGGTAAGGTCACAAAGAAAGGGTAATAAAGAGGGTAATAGCCTGTCGGCGGACGAGACCCGGGAAGTCATGAACCCGCAGTGCCGTTTGCGTCGTTGGATGAGGGAATGGGGAG
>DASSBQ010000039.1:0-11280 GCA_035698625.1 Nitrospiraceae bacterium | reverse complement strand
CATGCTGAGGAGCGCCAAGATGAATGCGACGCCCAGAAAGTCCGTCACGCGGAACAATCGCAGCTTCGCAAACATCGATTCAACCACGCCGATCAGCATGGCCGCCCCGGAGATTTTCACGAGATAGGCCGCGAGACCAATGCCCAGCGCGGCCGGCTCCAAGCTGGTCGCAATTCCCCAGGGCGCAAACACATTCACGATCAACGTCAGAAAGACCACGAGCTTGAGTCCCGAGGCCCATTCCACCAGCGCGAGATAGCGCCCGGAATATTCCAAGATCATCGCCTCATGAATCATGGTGAGTTCCAGATGCGTGGCCGGGTTGTCCACCGGCACACGGCCGGTTTCCGCAATGGCGACGATCACCAGTGCCGCGAGGGCCATGAGATGAGGGGAAGGATCCGTGACAACGCCTTCCAGCAAGGCTGTCCGATGGACGATGGTACTCAAGTTCGTGGAGCCGGCGGTCAGCGCAATCGCGAAGATGGAGAGGATCATCGCCGGTTCTGTCAGAGAGGCGACGATCGCCTCGCGGCTGCTTCCCATCCCGCCGAACGCTGAACCCGCATCGAGGCCGGCCAACATCAGAAAGAACGTTCCCAGCGCCAGTAAGTACACCAGCGCAATAATATTGCCGGCAAAGTTGAGGGGCGTCCTGGAAGCGAAGACCGGGACCAACAACCCGGCGGCCAGCGTCGAAGCGAACAGAATGTACGGCGTTGCGGTGAAGATCCAGGACGTGGCGCTCGAGACAACCGGCTGTTTCCGGAACAGTTTGGCAAGATCGGCATAGGGCTGGAGGAGGCTGGCCCCGCGCCGCAATTGCAGGCGCGCCTTCACTTTTCTGATGAGTCCCACGATGAACGGTGAGATGACCAGCAGCAGGATGGTTTGAGCTACGACGAGTATAATGGCTTGCAACATTAGGTCACACCGCGATCAACAATAAGACGATTAATGTGACAAAGATGTACGTCAAGTACAGGTGCAGGCTCCCCGCCTGGATCACCCGTAGGCGGTTGGCCATGGCGGTGAAGAACGCGACCACGGGATCGTAAAGATATTTCTGGAAGACCGGTTCGATATGAAACTCGAAGCGCCGACGTTTGGCGAAGTATCGCGATTCTTCTAGCAACTCCGTCTCCAGCTTCACTGTCGGCTGATAGATTGTGGCGAAGACCCGCTTGATCGGTTGCACAAACGCGGTTGCGGTATATTCCATGCGGGGAGCCAGATTGATCCCGCAACCCCACGTCTTGTAGTACCGTCGCTTCATCAGACCGCCGAATGCCACGGCGAGGAGCAGCCCAAGAAGGGACAACACAATAAGAAGAAGCCCCAGCGCCGGTGGCGAGATACTGGAGAATTCCACATTCATTGGAGCCAGCGCCCACCCATCCAGCGCCAGCACTTTCTCCTTGATCGACGCGCCGGCGAATGGGGAGACGACCAGGTCCAACACCGGGACAACGACCATGGGCAGGAGGCCGAGCAGCACGCAGACCGCCGCCAGCATCCCCATCGCGGCGCGCATCGTGACCGGAACTTCTTCCGCATGCCGTGCATGGGAGCTCCGCGGCAACGCCAAAAACGAAATGCCGAACGCCTTGGCGAAACAGGCCAAGGCCAGCACGCCGGTCAACGCCAGCATCGCTGCGGCAAGCGGGAGCACCAACTTCAGAAAGAGGCTGGGGATGTGAAAGCTGAGAAACAGGCTTTGGAAAACCAGCCACTCGCTGACGAACCCGTTGGTGGGCGGGAGGGCGGCAATGGACACGGCCCCAATCAGAAAGAACAAGCCGGTCCAGGGCATACGCCTGAGTATGCCGCCATAGTCCTCCATGTTGCGCGTGTGGGTCGCATAGAGCAGCGAGCCGGCGCCCAAGAAGAGCAGCGCCTTGAACATGGCATGGTTGATCGTGTGGTAGAGCCCGGCCAGCAGTCCCAGGGCGGCGAACTCCTTGAGGCCGTAGGTTTGAAAGATCATGCCGGCGCCGATGCCCAGCAGGATGATGCCGATGTTCTCCACGCTGTGGAACGCCAGGAGACTCTTCAGATCGTGCTCCATGAGCGCATACATCACCCCTAACAGAGCCGACACGGCGCCGACGACCAGCACGAGGAACCCCCACCACCATGGGAACTGGCCTCCGAGGAAATCGAAGTACACGCGTATGAGCGCATAGATCGCCGTCTTGATCATCACGCCCGACATGAGCGCAGAGATATGCGAGGGCGCCGCCGGGTGCGCATAGGGCAACCAGACATGCAACGGTACGATGCCGGCTTTAGTCCCGAACCCGATGAGCGCCATCAGAAAGGCGAGCGTTCTCATACCATCCGGCAACGGCTGCTCCGGATGCCGGAAGGCCTCGAACGAGAACGACTCGGCCTGCTGGAAGAAGATCAGGAAGGCCAGGATGATGAACGCCGTCCCGACATGCGTCATAATCAAATAGAAGAAGCCCGCATAGCGGACCTCCGCCTTTTCATGCTCCGTCACCACCAGGAAATAGGAGAGCAACGACATGAGTTCCCACACAATCAGGAAAAAGAACCCATTGTCCGCCATCACAACGAGCGTCATGGAGAGCAAAAAGCCGTTGTAGAGCGCCCCCATCGCCGCAACGGATGACCTCCCGAAGAACTCGCTCACATAGCCAAAGGCAAAGACGGATGCAGCGAGGCCAACCAGGGAAATCGTCAGGACAAAGAAGGCCGCCAGGTGATCGAGCCGGACGGCAAAGGTCAGGAGAGGAATGCTCGATGGGATGGACGTGATCCAGGGCTCCGGCGCCACCAGGCCGGCCAGCCCGAGCAGGATGCCTGCCCCGCCGGCCAGGCAGGCGGACCCGTGAGCCAGTTTATTTTGCAGACTTGGTTTCGCAGCAACACAAAATGGGAGGAACAATCCGGCCGCATGACCGACAACGAACAGAGCAAAAAGATACAACATCTATTGTGATCGGTTACGGCTTTTGGTGAATCAAGGTCGGGACGATCTGGCTTTGTGCGTCCTCCGTAATGCCATAGCGAGTATACGGGTTCTCCACCATCTGGTTCGCATACAGCCGCCCGGTCGGAGCGGGGATTTTTACGTCCACTCGTGCTTGATCCTTCGGCGGAATGGTGACGATCTGTTCCTTGCTTCCGCCAACATAGGGATGCCACACCACCATCTTGTATGTACCTGGAGGGATGTCGCTGATTTCGAACCGGCCGTCCTGGTCGGTGAGCGCAAAATACGGGTTCTCAATCACCAGGCCCCAACTCTCCATATACGCGTGAAATCCGCATTGCATAACGAACACCCGGCGGCCCTTTGACATCCCAACCAACTGTTTCATCGGCTCACCGGCCAAGTGTTTATGATAGAGGGCGGCATCGCTCCTGTCCTTGAGGTCTCGGGGATGTTGCGGGTTCATGGGCAACGGCACGTTGAACAGCACACGCGGGCCGAGTGCCGAGGTTTCGTACGCTTGGATGTCGTGCATGACCGGATCCATGTTCACGACGACCACGTCCTCTTTCTCGCGAACCACGGTCGTAAAGGGAATGAACCGGCAGTCCCTCGCTTCGATTCGCGGAACAGCAACATGAGAGAACGATTTTCCTTTTTCCACACCTTCCAGATACACCACCACATCGCGAAACTCTCCGGCAGTCCCCACATTGAACGGTTGGAGCAACCGCCAGCCTTGGCCATCCGAGATCCGTCCACAGTAGACTTGATCCGGCAACGTGATGAGGTTGTAGCCTTTCGGCTTGGGCACGTGACCATCGAGCGTGATCGTTCCCAGCAATCTGCCACCATCGGTCACTGTGGCTTCTTCGTAGGACCAGGCGGGTGAACTGATTCCTGTCAGGAGTGCGAAAAGGAAAGCAAATAGGTACCGCATGACATGTCCTCTTCTCATGAAGGTGAATTGAGATCTGCTGGCTCGCGTTCTACTTGAGCGTTGAATCGCCCCGGTTGATCTACGTAGTCCAGGCGAAGGCTGGTTTGCCTCTTGACACACCCTTCCATGCGGCCAGGCGAGTTCGTGATGCCGGTTAACGCCGGGAATGGAGCAAGGGGACCCCTTACAAACCAGCGCGCCGTCGGCAGCGAGCAAACCCCTCTCGGGCCTCCAGGCTATTCGGGTCGCAGGTCAGCACCATCTTCCAATTGAACAAGGCCTCTTCGTGTTGTCCGACCTCCTCCAATAGCGCGGCCAGCCGGCTCCGGGCCACGATATCGGCCGGGCATACAGCAAGCGAGCCTCGCAGCCGATTGATATGCTCGCTCCGCTCTTCGGTCTTACGCGGATCCATCGGTAGATTCGCTCCCATCTGGTGTTCCGGCCATCCTCCTGCCATCGCTTCGTGCATCCTGTTCATTCGATCGCGGTATGGGCGACTTCCAATTCGTGCCATTCAATCTCTACGCCTGGACAGGAGGACTCCAATGCACAGGAAATGCCACAGTGTGACACTGCACCGCGCGGTGGAGGACACCACAACAAATCGTAGAGTTACGTGATCGCGTTCCAGCGAATCAGACGGGGCCGCTCGCCGATGCCGAGATCTCATGCAAATTCTGCACAGGAGGCTATTCCAGACGAGATAACTGCAACGCAGTTTTTGCAGACCACTATAGATGCCGTGCGATAGATGCCGTGCGGTTTACGCTTTGGCGCAGTGTGCGGATGTGAGGGGCAGGCAGTTCGAGCAGGTGATGGGGAACGTGAGGAACCAACCGATCAGTCCGTTCAATCCCTGATGCCGTATTCCTTAATCTTATATTGCAACGTTCGCAGGCTGATTCCTAACAATTTTGCGGCCTTTTCCCGGTGGTTGGTCACTTCCACCAAGGTGCGCCTGATCACTTCGCGCTCGATGTCCTCCAGCGATCGCCCGAGCCTGATCGTGATCGTTCGCTGGTCCTGTTCGCTGGTTCGGATCTCTTCGGGAAGATGGTCCGGCTGAACCATCCCTTCTTTGACAGTGATCACCAGCCGTTCCATGAGATTACGGAGCTGGCGGATATTGCCGGGCCATGCATACTGGCGCAGCAACTGCATAGCCTCCCGTGAAACCGATTTCCGCTCACGCTGATGGCGACCCGCACATTCATCAAGGAATGTCTCGACCAGGAGAGGAATATCTTCCGCTCGATCGCGCAACGCAGGCAGCCGGATGGGGACGACATTGAGGCGGTAATAGAGATCTTCCCGGAAATTACCTTCCTTCACCGCTTCTTCCAAATTGCGGTTCGTCGCCGCGATGATCCGCGCGTCGACCCGGACGACTTTCGTGCCGCCCAGGCGTCTAAACTCCTTCGTTTCCAGCACGCGGAGAAAATCGACTTGCGATTTCAAGGAGAGCTCGCCGACTTCATCCAAGAGCAACGTGCCCTCGTGCGCCAATTCAAATCGTCCCGCCTTGGTGGCCATGGCGCCGGTGTAGGCGCCCTTCTCATAACCGAACAATTCACTTTCGAATAGGTTTTCCGGAAGAGCGCCGCAATTGAGCGTGACGAACGGCCCGTTCGTCCGCATGCTCTTGTGGTGAATAGCGCGGGCCACCAATTCCTTGCCGGTCCCGCTCGCTCCGGTGAGAAGCACCGTGACGTCGCTTCCCGCCACCATCTCCACCAGGTTGTACACGCGCTGCATGGGATCGCTGTCGCCCACCATCTGATCAAACCGCGTCCTCGTTTCGAGGCGGTCGCGAAGCTGCTTGTTTTCACTCGACAAGGCATGGCGCTCCAATGCCTTGTCAACGACCAGCGGAAATCGTTCGCGCTCAAGCGGCTTCATCAAATAGTCATAGGCTCCCCGCCGCATCGCTTCCACCGCCGTATCGATAGATCCATACGCCGTCATGACCACCACCTCGGTATCGGGCCATCGCTCTTTGACGCGGCGAAGCAGCTCCATGCCTCCGATGCCCGGCATTTTCAAGTCGGTGATCACCAATTCCGCTTGCGTTCCATCGAGCGCGTCCAGCGCCTCCTCGGCCGATGAGGCCCCACGGACCAGATACCCTCGTTTTTCGAGCATGGTGATCAAGGCCCCGCGGATGTTGACCTCATCGTCGACCACCAGAATGTGCATGTTCGATGTCATGCTAGACATGGGATGAGGCGGGTTTGTTTCACCGCCGCGGGAAAAATGATTTCCACCGTTGTCCCGGTTCCCGGCGTGCTGGATATCCGAATCGTGCCACCGTGATCTTCCATGATACGGTAGGCAATGGGCAGGCCCAAGCCGGTACCGGCAGGCTTGGTCGTAAAAAACGGTTCGAAGATCCTGTTGAGGTCGTCTTTGCCAATGCCGACGCCCGTGTCGGCGACAGTCACAGCGATGCAGCGCTTGCCGTCCACGGCGCGCTCTTCCGCGGCCAGGCGGCACACACCTCCGTCCGGCATGGCATGAAAGGCATTGACGATGACGTTGACCAGAACCTGGCTGATGGCCGTTTCATCGCCCGACAGGGGCGCCAAAGAGGCTGCGACCGATGCTTCCAGCCGGATCTTCCGTTCCTCCGCCTCATATTGCATCAACGCCATAATGTGCGAGAGCAGCGCCGTCATGTCCACCGGTTGCAACCCGACCGAGCCCGGACGCGCGAATTTCATGAAATTGTCCAGAATCACGCACAAGCGGCGGCATTCCGCGTTCAGCACATGCATATACCGCATGCCTTGGTCGGTCAGAGCCTGCCGTTCCTTGAGATCCTCTTCCAGCAGATGAAGGTTGAGATCCATCGCGCTGAGCGGATTGCGAAGCTCATGCGCCACCCCCGCGGATAATGTGTGGAGGGCGGCCAGTTTTTCCGCCACGCGCATCCGTACCTCGAGCCCGAGCCATTCCGTCACGTCCTGCGCCTGCAGGATCACGCCGGCCGGCGGCCCGTCGTCACCTGCGAGTTCCGCCGTGCTCACCCGGATGGTATGGGGGCTTCCGTCCCGGCTCACGTAGGACACATCTTTATGACTCACGTGCCGACGGTTTCGGAGGGCGTCGTCCAGCGCCTGACGAATCGTATCACCCGCCGCAAAGGCCGATTCGTATGAGTTACCCAGCAAGTCCTCCGACGATCGTTTGAAGACGATCTCCGCGGCCGGATTCACCGCCGTGATGGTGCCGCTCCGATTGATCGTGAGCACGCCGGTCGGGATGCTTTGGAGTATGTTTCTCGCCAAACCCTTCACTTCTTCAAGGGTCCGCTTCGTCGTGTCATAGTGGAGAAAGATGATCACGGCCGCGACCCCGATGCCGCTCATGAGAAACAGAAGCGCGGTCAGCACGGCGAGGCTGTATCCGGACTCCCGGAACAGCGGCTCATCCTCCCGCAATCCGAAGAACATGCCGACGGAGACAGCGACCGCGAGGCCAAAAATAATCGCAGCAATGACCCGATAGGAAATACCGAGGAGGAACCCTGTCTTGGGAACAGGCCTAAACATTGGCGAGAGCCGGGGCGCACATAGACTGTTGCTATGCTACCACGCTGAGCGGGGACTGTACCATCCAGCCGGCGTGGACGGCTTCCGGCTTGTGGTGGAGACGAGTGAACCGAACGGGTAGCGAGAGGGCGCGGGCGCGGCCAAGGCGTGCAAACATTGCAGTTGAAGCAACTTCACTTAGTGAGTTGGCCGAGTGTTTGCCGCTCTTCATGAAACAATTCGGATTAACATGCCATGGAAGGCCAATTCTATGAATGCGGGGGGTCTCCCGGCCTAGCGGGGCCACTCCGCTGCTAGGACATGCGAATCCTACCGGGGACAGAACTGCGGGCGAGGCGCCCCATCAAAACGGCGTCACCGCACAGGGCGACGGCCTGGCATGGCAGTCCGGCATCATTCCCACGACGTTCTGCGGCGGCGAGCTGTGATTGACGCCCGATTTAGTCGGGCGCTCGTGCAACATGACGGACAACTGCATATATTCATGATCCCTGAAAACTTCGATCTGCACCTCATCGCCGGCGTGGACGGTCTGTAATGCCTCGGCAAAGTCTTTCGGTGTCCGAAGCGAACGGCCCTGGAGGTTGGTCAGAATATCTCCGCCCAAATTCCAGGAGATGTCGTCCACCGTCACGTTGAGGCTGCCCGACCGAAGGCCCGCCTCGGATGCCGGGCTCGCCTCATCCACATGCTCCACCAGCAATCCGCTGGTGAGAGGCAAGGCTAATAATCTTCGCAGATCCTCCGTCACGAATTTCCCGCTGACTCCCAGCCAAGGCCGGACAATTTTGCCCTTTTCGTTGAATTCTATGAGGACCCGCTTCGCCACGTTGATCGGGATGGCAAATCCGATGTTTTGCGCTCCCAGTACCACGGCTTTCGACATGCCGATGACCCGGCCCCGCGAATCGACCAGCGGCCCTCCGCTGTTCCCGGGATTGATCGGCGCGGTCGTTTGAATGAATCGGTGCGAACCCGTCGCTCCGCCCGCAGGGTCCGGTTGAAATCCGCTGATGATGCCGTTCGTCAAGGTGAAGCCCAGGCCGAAAGGACTGCCGACGACCAACGTCTGTTGTCCGACACGGACCGCATCCGAATCGCCGAGCATGACAGAGGGAACCGGAGCATGGCCGGGCGGGAGGCGAAGGATGGCGACATCCGTAGTGGGATCGATCGCGAGGAGCGCGATATTCACGCGGGCGCCGTTGAACAAGGAAGCGGTGATGACGCTCGCCCCCTCCACCACATGCGCATTGGTGAGGATCGTGCCTTGCTCGTCGACAATAAATCCCGCCCCCACTCCCACGTGTGTCGTGCCGGCGCCGAGACCTCCGGACGGATAGGTGACTGAAAGAGAAACCGTGGCCGGAGCAAGCCGTTCGTAAAGGGCTACGGTGCGATTTTCGTCAGACCCCGCACCCGTTGTATCGGCAGGCAGTGCCTGCGGAATGAACCCGCCGGATGCCAGACAGGTCACGAGGATGACCGTGTGGAGCTGGCTTTGAAATGGAGCTCGCATGACACTTCTCCTTTCCTGCTTCCATCATTCGACCTTATCGCTACGCCAATGGCACCAAGACATCGTAACACATGATTCCGAGGTCGATGGCGGAGCTGATCAGGGACGATCAGGACGATTCTTTACAAGGCTGGGTGTGGCTCTTCGCTTAAGGTGAGTGAGAGCAATGCGGATGCCACTCCGGCCATGTGGAAAACCAACGGCTTTGGGCTCTCATCAGGTCGCAAGCGGAGGAAGGAGCGAAACCGCACGAGTGGCCTGTGCGAACTCGAACTTCTGCCCGCGGATCGGCAGTCGCAGGAACTCGACCGATTCATTCCACAAGGTTGTGATGAACGGCATACCGAGTCAAATCCGCCGTGGTCTTTAAGTTCAGCTTGTCGAGGATGCGGGACCGATAGGTGCTGATGCTCTTCACGCTCAAGGAGAGTTCGTCGGCAATGGTCGTGACGGTTTTCCCTCTCGCGATCATAGCCAGGACCTGAAATTCCCGATCAGAGAGCCTGGCATGGAGCGGTTGATTGCCGTCTCCGCATTGAATCTGCAAGGCGAGAAGATCGGCGACGGAGGAGCGAATGTATTTCCCGCCGGCCAGGATTCGTCGGACCGCCTGCACCAGTTCATCGGGGATGCTCTCCTTGGTCAAATAACCGGCGGCGCCGGCCCGGAGCACGCGCACGGCAAACTGGTCTTCCGGGTGCATGCTCAACACCAGCACCCGGATGTCCGGACATTGCGCCTTCAACTCATGCAGGGCATCCAAGCCGCTCCGCCCCGGCATCGTCACATCCAATACGATCATGTCCCAGCGCTTCTTGCCGGACTGCTCCAATAGCTCCGGCGCGCTGGCCGCCTCCCCGATTTCGACTCCCGGAAACTCGTCTTCCAGGACGTGCTTCACGCCATACCGCACAAACGGATGATCATCGGCGATCAGGATTCGCGTCATTGTCCACCGATCAGGAGCGGGATGCGCGTCTTCGCCACCGTCCCGACAGTTTCGGCCCGTTGGATCGTGACGCTGCCGCCGCACTGAGCCGCGCGCTCCCTCATTCCCAGCAGACCCAGGGAATCCTTGCCGGCGGAAAATTCATCCGGGATCCCGCAGCCGTTATCCTCCACCTCCAACGTGAGCCAGCCTTTCGCGACCGATAGCTGCACCCGAATGGCCGTCGCTTGAGCATGGCGGGCGACGTTGGTCAGCATTTCCTGAAAGATCCGAAAGACCGCCGTGGCTTCTTCCGGCCCGACCGGAATCGGAGCAGCCGGCATCGCCCAGTCGCACCGTATGCCCGTGCGTTTTTCAAAATCATGGGTTTGCCAATCGATCGCGGCAGCCAGGCCGAGTTCATCCAACACACTCGGCCGCAATGCCGTCGCAATCTCGCGCACGGACTTGACGGTTCGGTCGATCTGTTGCATGGCGTGTTCCAAGCGCTCCCGCATCAGCGATTGACCTTTCGCGGCCGGCACAGCGGCCAACCGCCTCACGACCCAGAACAGGTCCATCTTGATGCTGGTCAAGGATTGCCCCAGCTCGTCGTGGACCTCGCGCGAAATCCTCGTGCGCTCCTCTTCTCGTATCGTATGAAGCCGCTTTGCCAAGGCCCGCAGTCCGTCGCGCGACCGCCGGAGCTCATCCTGCGCTTCTTTGCGCTGGGTGCTATCGACCATCAGGCCCAGCAAGCCGGTAATGACGCCGCCGGAATTCCTGAGCGGCGCCGTCGAGAGGCTGATGAGCACCCGGATGCCGTCCTTTTTCTGGCGCACCACATCGAGATCCGTAAAGGCCTCATCCTTCATGACCCGCTCCCGCAGTTCACGATGTTCGTCGAGACTGCCCGGCGGCACGGTCGGCAACGGATGTCCGACCACCTCGGACGCCTGCCACCCAAAAATACGTTCCGCCGCCTGGTTCCAGAGCTCGCAGATCCCTGCCCCGTCCAGAATCACAATGCCCACCGGTGAGCTGTTGATGACCGCAGTGAGCCGTTCGTTGGCGACTCTGAGGCGTTCCTCCATTTCTTTCCGCTCGGTGATATCGAACCATAAGCCCAGGATGGCGGTTCCCTGCCCATCCTGGTCATGACACAGCACCGCGCGGTCCTGAAACCAGTGATACTCTCCATGAGCAGTCTGCCAGCGATACTCCGAACTGAGCGTTCCTGTTTGCTGGAGCCGTGCGAATTCTCGCAACGCCCGCTCCCTGTCCTCCGGATGAAGCCTCGCGGCCCACAATCCCGTATCATTCAAAAATGCAGAACTGGGAAAGCCGCTGACCGCTTCGATATTTTCACTCACCCACAGC
>DASSBQ010000038.1:0-2904 GCA_035698625.1 Nitrospiraceae bacterium | reverse complement strand
ACGGGGGAAGCACCTCCTGATAGCCGTGCCGGCTGATGTGGAGATCAAGCATGAAATTGATCAACCCGCGTTCCAGCCTTGCGCCGCTTCCCCGCAATAGGGCGAACCGGGCGCCTGCAAGTTTTGCCGCGCGATCGAAATCCAGAATGCCAAGTTGCTCCCCTAATTCGACATGAGTTCGTATGGGACTTATGAGTTGCGGGGGTGTTCCCCAGCGTCGAACTTCAACGTTGTCATCGGTGGTCTTTCCGGGTGGAACCGATTCGTGCGGCACATTGGGAATGCGCAGGGCCAAATCAGCCAGCCGCGTTTCCGCTTCCCGCAACTGTTCCTCCATTGCCCTGATGCGGTTCCCTAATTCTTTCATTGCGGCCATGGACTCGTCGGCCGGCTGCCGCTCTCTCTTCAGCCGTGCCACCTCATCCGACCCTTTTTTGAGCTGATGACGATGTTGCTCCACCAGCGACGTAAGTGTTCGTCGTTCCGCAATGACTTTGTCAAGGTCGGACCACGCCACATCGGAACCACGGCTTCCGAGCCGGACCCGAAGTGCATCAAGGTTATCGCGGAGATATCGGAGATCGTACATGCGCTCTGTCCTGCGACAAACGGGTCGGAATCTAGCACCCGGTTCCAGGTTAGTCAATGAACGGAGGGGCCTCGATTCAGCGATGCCCGGTCCCTCAAGAGAGTTGACAAGGTCATGACGGGAGAGCCACGATACCGCCATGAAAACCGCTTCCAATCCGCCGAATCCGTTTGAACCTCTGACGCGGGAACGTCTTGAACCGGCCGGCCGGATTGAACTTGAGGTGTTCGCCGACCATACGCGCGAAATCTTGAGCCGCAACGAGAGTCCTGATCTGCCGTTTCGCTGGAGCGTGAATCCGTATCGTGGCTGTTTTCATGCGTGCGCCTACTGCTATGCCCGCCCTTCGCATGAATACCTGGGTTTCGGCGCCGGTACGGATTTCGAGTCCAAACTCGTCGTCAAGCCCGATGCGCCGCTCTTGCTTCGCCGCGCCTTCGACAAAACCACCTGGAGGGGCGAATATATCGTCTTTTCGGGAAACACCGACTGCTACCAGCCGCTGGAGTCGAAGTATGGGATTACGCGGGCTTGCCTGACTGTCTGTGCGAAATACCGTAATCCTGTCGCCATTATTACCAAGAGCGCGCTCGTGACACGAGATCTGGATGTGCTTCTGTCTTTACAACAGGACGCATGGATTCAGGTGTACTTCAGCATCCCGTTCGCCGATGATGAAACCGCGCGAAAAGTGGAGCCGCAGGCGCCCTCCATCACCAAGCGTCTGGAAGCGATGCAGACGCTGTCTGAAGCAGGAATTTCCACCGGGGTCTCGATTGCGCCCATCATACCGGGTCTCAATGACGACGACATTCCCGAGGTGCTGAATCGGGCAAGGGCCGCGGGCGCGACTGCAGCCGCCTGCATTCCTCTGAGATTGTCCGGCAATGTGGAACCGGTTTTTTGGGAACGGATGGAAAAAGCGTTTCCGGAACGCATCACCAAGATCGCCAACCGTATCCGAGATATTCGCGGCGGCAAGCTGACGGAGAATGCCTTTCATCAGCGCCATCAGGGAGTCGGGACATACTGGCAGATGATCGAACAGTTGTACGAGGTCAGCCGGCGACGGGCGGGATTCTCGGACGACGAGCGGGAAATTCCGAATACCTTTCGTCGCCCCGGCGCCGAACAGATCAGCCTATTCAGTGAAGAGGAAGCGTGAAACACAATCCGGGGTTCCTGCAACTCGTACAGCAGATCAGGCAAAAAGTGCGGGAGTGTTCCGTTGACGAGGTGAAGGCAAAATTGGATCGAGGAGAGTCCTTTCATTTTTTTGATATCCGGGAAGATCATGAATATCAGGTGGATCACGCCCAGGGGGCGGCCCATCTGGGAAAAGGCATCATCGAGCGGGATATTGAGGCGTATGTCCCGGATAAGGACAATACGATTATTCTCTACTGCGGCGGTGGATACCGATCCGTTCTGGCCGCTGACAGCCTTCAACAGATGGGATACCGCAACGTTGTTTCCATGGACGGCGGCATGAGGGCGTGGCGCCAGGCGGGCTATCCCGTCGAAAAGGCACCCAAGCTCTGATGTGGGACCCGTCCCGCCGCGAATTCTTCTCGCGCCTGGCATTCGGCGTGTCGCTTCTCCCGCCGCTCATGACCACCCCCCGATCGGTGTGGCGCCATCTCTTGTTTGATCCAGACGGCGCGCTTGTACCGGCAAAACCTGTTCCCTCAAACGTCTTCACAAAAAACGGTAAATCACTCGTGGCCATTGTGCATGGCAAGGATCCGCGCGCGATGGTACAAGGAGGCTTGAGCCTCTTGGGAGGCTTGGAGCGGCTCCATCCTCAGGGCAAGCAGATCCTCATCAAACCCAATATCTTGAACGATCGACCGCCTCCCTCTACGACGAGCGCATCCGTTGTGGAAGCTGTCGTTGAAATCTGCCGACACTTCCGCGCCAAACAGGTTGTGGTGGGAGACGGCTCCGGGATCATCCGATTGCCCACGACCGACAATCTGACCGCGACCGGAATCCGAACGGCAGCCGAGCGCGGCGGTGCGGCGGTGTTGGCGGTAGAAGAACATCCCTGGGTCTGTGTCGAACCAGCGCAAGCGGTGGCGATCCGGCGCTATTTTGTATCGCAGCCAGTCTACGAGGCGGATCTTCTCATCAATGTGCCGGTCGTGAAGACACATCGGTTTGCGGAATACTCCTGCAGCCTGAAAAATATCGTCGGGGTCATCCACCCTCGGTACCGGCCTTCCGTCACGTTCCTCGCGGGCAATTGGCATGAACGGATCGCCGAACTCAATCTGGCCGTCCATCCACAATTGACAATCGCGGATGGCACCACC
>DASSBQ010000037.1:0-3884 GCA_035698625.1 Nitrospiraceae bacterium | reverse complement strand
TTCCGCTCCACGCAGGTTCGGCTGCCCTGCTGTAGTGGCGCGGCGGCCCGGCTGCGGCACCCCCATCCCCCAGCGGGGGGTCTCCGGTCCGTCCAGGCCTGGATTGGCACAGCCCTGGACGGCCGGGCCTCGCGTGAGCCGTCGCGCCACACACCTGCGGGCCTCACCTGCAAAGTCGCGGCTCCCCTGCCCGGACGGCTTCGCAGTGGGATGGAGCAGGCTGCTTCGCGAATCATGGAGGAGAGGGCACCGGGACTTCGCGAGCCGAGGCGGTCCGCCGTGCCATAGGGAGGCGGCGGACGGCGAGGACTGTTTGAGCCGTGTCTCGGCTAGGGACACGGCGAGTTCCGCAGCCGAGCCACGGCGACACGTAGTGCGGTCGAGCCGACGTGTTTGAGCAGGGCAGGCTGCTCCATCCCGAGTGACGCAACGTATTGGTTCACCAGGAACCGCCTCATGACGACCGGATACCCACACAGAATCCGGAAGAGCCAATTCTCTAATGGCTGATAGTGCATGTACGAAGAGGAATGCCGGTGCCGGTTAATACAGCACGACTGAAGGATACTTGTGGATCAATAACGAGGCATACCTCTTAGTCATAACGCTCCGTGTGTACAGCTCGTAAGGTCCTCACGGTCAAGCAACAGCCCGTCCATCGATTTTATAAGCAATCCTGTGCGATAAGCGTCTGGTCCCATGCGTCAGATTAATAGCTCTACCCGCCGTCTCATCGCCGACATCTTCCGCTGCTTGGATTATGCCGCGCTCGGACCTGTCTATTGCGATGAGGGCGGTGACGAATTCTGGAGAGCGAAGCGGGGGCTGTGCCGGAGGCGCGGTGGCACGATCGCGGCTGCGCTGTGCTCGAAGTTGCCTGTGGGCGGTCGCAGCCTCTACGTCGGGGCCGGCGTGCCTGAAATCCCGCCGCTGATAATGGAAATCGTGGAATTGAACCGCATGGTCTCAGCCTATAATCTGCGGGGGAAGGAAGTGTCCGTGCTGAATCGAGCCTGCCGCAAGATTGGATTGCGGCTCGTGCGAGGTGATGCCGGCCGTGCGCGGGGCGGCTATGACCATCTTTGGATTGTCAGCGTCCTCAACGACCCGGAACGATTTCCGGACTTGGCCGCCCTGTCATATGGACGGGCGACGCCGTTGACCTTCAACCCGCAACGGTTCGCTAAGGAGCGCCGGATGGTGAGGCAGCTCGTGAACCTATGTTTGAGAAAATTACGCCGGCCCGGCTGGATCACGACGACCACCGAGGAGGTCCAGTGGATTGCGGAATGGTGCCATCGCCGCAACGTTCCGTATGCCGTCGGGCAGAAACAGTATCCGACCGCCACTGTCGGCGATCCGGTGTGCTTCGTCCGAGTGGGATAAGGTAAACCCGGCGGGCGTTTTCACGTCCCGACTAGCCCGCAATATTCATGGCGGTTCGTCACGAACTTGGGAAAAGGCGCGTCTCGGCGCGCCTCGGGGAGGGCCGGTGTTAAATAATTGGTCGTGTAGCGAGACGGGCGCGTGGAGGCGCGAGAGAGGAGGGAAGCATACTCGTGCAGTATGTTGACCGACCGAGCGGCGAGCCCGCCCGCCATACCAAGCGTCGCTTGACCCGCCGCGGTCGATCAACTCGCGGCGGAGAGGTCTTTCGCCACCGACTTTACGTGCAGGTGCGTCGCCCCCGCGCTTGCGAAGTCGAGCGCCATCGAATTGGTTTTGGCGCGAGAGTAAGACACCTTGCCTGGATCTGTGGCATTTGAATCCGCGATTGCAGTAGAACCGTTCATGGATAATGCGGGCTAGACCCAGAAGCCGGGGCGCGGCTTCTCCGGCCCATTCATGTATTGCCTGGCATAATTGACGTAGTTCTGCGCCGATTTCTTGATCCAGGCCAGTTCTTCCTTATTGACGGGACGCTTCACTTTGGCCGGTGAGCCGATCACCAGGCTCTTGGGCGGCACCACGACTCCTTCCGTCACCAAGGCGCCGGCGCCCACCACCGAGTCTTCCCCGATGACCGCCCCGTCCATGATGATGGCGCCCATCCCGACGAGAACGCGATCCTGAATCGTGCAGCCGTGCAAGACCACATGATGCCCGATGGTGACGTCCGAGCCGATCACGAGCGGATGCGTATCATGCGTGACATGCAGCATGCAGAGGTCCTGAATGTTGGTGCGATCTCCGATACGAATATGATTCACATCGCCGCGAATGACGGCATGGAACCAGGCGCTGCAGTCTTCACCCATGACTACATCCCCGATGACGATCGCCGTCTCCTCGATGAAGCAAGAAGAGGGAACGGTGGGTTTGATGCCTTGGAACGTGCGGATCATGCTGCCAATCTAGGATAGGGCACCGTTCAATAGCAAGCCGGCGCGATTGACACCCTTTTCAACCCTCTCGTAGACTGGCGTACCATGTCGAACTCTTTGATGACGCCGCGACCGGCGGCCGGCCGTAAAACCAAGATCGGCTTCGTGAACCTTGGCTGTTCGAAGAACCAGGTCGATTCCGAAGTCATGCTGGGAGTTCTGGTGGCGGCGGGATTCGAGCTCACCGGTCAATCGAAGGACGCTGAAGTCGTCATCATCAATACCTGCGGGTTCATCGAAGAGGCGAAGCAGGAATCGATCAACAGCATCATCGAGCACGGCCGCCTCAAGAAGCGCGGGACTTGCCGAGTGCTCATTGCCGCCGGGTGTCTGGCTCAACGCTATCAGGGCGAGCTGCTGTCTGAGCTTCCCGAACTCGATGGGGTGGTGGGCACGGGGGAATTCGGAAAGATCGCGGAGATCACCAGATCGCTCCTGGGGTCATCAAAGCCGCACCAACGGACCTTCATCAGTCCCCCGCCTTATCTGTACGATGAACTGGCGCCGCGCATTCGCCTCGGGACGCCCCACAGCGCCTACGTGAAGATTGCCGAAGGCTGCAACCGCAGCTGCTCATTCTGTGCGATCCCGATCATGCGGGGGAAGCAACGCAGCCGTCCGATTGACTCTATCGTCGCCGAAGCCAAACGGCTTGTGGACGAAGGGGTAAAAGAGCTCAATCTGATCTCACAAGACACGATCAATTATGGCGTGGATCTCGGCGTGCGGCATGGCTTGGTGTCCTTGTTGCGGGAATTGGTCAAGATCAAGGGACTCCGCTGGATCAGGCCGTTTTACCTTTATCCTCAACAGGTAACCGACGAATTGCTGGACCTCTATGCGGGCGAGGAATCCATCACGAAGTACATCGATATGCCGCTCCAACATATCAACGACGGGATGCTCAAGCGCATGCGCCGGATAGGCGATCGTTCGACGCTCACCGCGCTTGTGGGTCGAATCAGAAGGCGGATTCCCGGGGTGAGCTTCCGCACCGCCTTCATTGTCGGCTATCCCGGGGAGACGGACCAAGCCTTCGAAGAACTCCGGGCTTTCATGGCGGAAACCCAGTTCGATCGAGTGGCGGCATTTCTCTATTCGGATGAAGAGGGGACGGCCGCCGCGGGGCATGATGAAAAGGTCTCGCGAAGCGTGATGGAAGAACGCCGCAACGAATTGCTCGCCCTACAGGAGGCGATTGCCGCGGCGAAAGGCCGAGAATTCATCGGCCGGACTCTCGAAGTTCTGGTCGACGGCCGGTCGGAAGAGAACGGAGATCTTTTAGAAGGTCGGCATGAGGGGCTGGCTTCCGAAATCGATGGTGCGGTTCTTCTGTCCAAGGATGCCGGACGGCCCGGCGAGTTCGTGAAGGTCACCATCAACGATGCCGTCGGCTACGATCTGGTCGCCGGCCCGATCAACCGCGGAGGGCCGGCCCTGCCCCCTCTTCTGCATCCGTCCAAAACGAGCCAGGGCTACCGCTGAACATCAGTGTCCAGC
>DASSBQ010000036.1:0-2453 GCA_035698625.1 Nitrospiraceae bacterium | reverse complement strand
GCGAGTTTTTCCGGGTAGTAATAGTACAACATCACCTGCTTCATCCATGGCAACCACGCCACACCCAACCGAGTCAAATGCGGCTTCACCTGGCGTAGCCTCTTGCCGAGCCGCCGGGCGTACCCCAGCCGCATCTCGACCTGTTCGCAGGCCCAGGGTTCCATGGCGATGCCGGACGCCTCCAGAGCCTTCCGATATCGAGCCAGAAAGGCTTCAGTTTCACGGCCGTAGGTTGTCCCCGGATGCGCCGCTCGCCATTCACGCGGCCTGGTCGGGATGCCCCGCTCTTTGGCCCAGGACCAAATGCGGCCGAACAACCGGCGATCGAGGCCGGCTCTCCCGAGATCATGCAAGAGGCAGGCGATCTGATAACGTTCAAGCACATTCGGAGCATACCCGAGACGTTGTGCGACCGCCGCGCACATCCGGGCGGTCCGCATTGCATGGGGCGCGTCGTATCCACGAATGAACTTCGTACGGCAGCGGGGATCGGGCATATCGTATAACCGAAGGAGCTGCCTGGCGAACGAGCGAGGGATGAGCAATGGAGTCCGCCGGACTGAACCATGTGACATGGAAGAGGAACAGACCCTTTCAATAGTCGCGATCGAACGCCGGTCAGGATATAGTCCGTAAAAACGGACTGTCAAGGCGATTACTCGCATCTCGCGGTCCTGGCGTGACTCTGCTATTCTGCAGCACGCGACTTTACTAGCTAGGGAGGACCACGTCCATGCGCATGCCGGATCCGGAGACATGCTCGTTCGCGGCGCTGTTGTTCATCCTCACTTGCTTCGTGCCTTCCAGTGGCCATACCGCCTCGCTGGATCAACTCTCCGACCTGACCGGCAAAGCGACGCCCATCGTGACCCTGAAAGGCCGGGACAACTTCAGCAGCGAATATCGCTACGACGTCAGCGTGAGGAACAATTCCGGCGATTCGTTTATCGCCGATTCCCTGGTCCTTGTCCTCGATAAGGTGACGAATCTTGCCGGCGAGGACCACGAACCGCTCAAAAATGAATCTTTCCTGCAACGGTTTGAGGTCTTGGATCAGGATGGAGAGACGGATGATGGGAAGCCGTTCTTTCGGGTTCCGACCGGCAACAGCCCGGACTTGGCCCCCCACAGCGACAGCCGCGCAGCGACGGTCCGCCTGCGCAATAAGGATTATGTTGCGGTGTTTACTCCATCCTTTCGGGTCCTCGGTCTGAAGCGGCCGCCGGCCAAACCCAAACCACCCGAGCCGTCCCCCCAGATCAGCGAGAATACCAATGCGATCGATAAACTCCTTCAACTCCTGGTCAAGAAGGGCGTCATCACCGACGAAGAAGCAAAGAGCATGAAGCGGCCATGAGCCTGTCTTCATGCAAAGCCTGCTCCGGCGAGTGGCCTCGGGGTGACCATTTCATTGCGGATTGTGGCCAGACGATGGCTTACCTACATGAGGATCAATTTTTCACCGGATGGACCGTGCTGGTGCTCAAACGGCATGCCACTGAGCTCTTCCAATTGTCTCGGGATGAGCGGGCTCGCCTCATTGAGGAAGTCTCCTCGGTGGCCGGCCATCTTGCGAAAGAATTCAGGGCGGTCAAAATCAATTATGAGTTGCTGGGGAACCGGTTACCCCATATCCATTGGCACCTTATCCCCCGACTCGCACAGGATCCCGCACCTCTTGAACCGGTGTGGCGGATTGCTCATGCACCATGTGCGCTTTCCGAAGGTGAACACAAGGATGTGGTGAGCAGGCTGCAAATCCGACTCGCCTGCGGCCTCTAACATCGGGCACACTTAAGGCATCCAAATCGCATTCGGTGTCCTCCGAGCGACGCACTCTATGAATGCACCCGGCTTTTCATCGTCCTTGCTGCGTCTTCCGAAACCATTTTTGACATCCTTACTCTGGGCGGTGCCGCTTCATGTGCTCGGATTGACGACCCTTCTGGTGGCCTCGGCCGGTCTTTATATGAACAGCGTCTGGAACCAGGGCGCCTGGATGATCATCAGCGCCTGTTTCATGTTGATCCTGTACCTCCTCGCGGGACTTGCAGGAGGAATCACGGCAAGCCTCCTGTTCATCGCTCACCGTGTCCTGGACACGGTGGAATCTGCGGCCCATTCAGCTCTTCGCCAGTTGCCGGCATTGACACAGACGGGCTCCGAATCATTGTCGATCGACGAGGCGCAAGAACACTATACGGCCATCCTGGATCGCATTCTCAGCCAGACGTTGGGATATATTCCGCTACCGGCTTGGCTCGAACGGCTCATCCGCGCGTCGATCCATGACGCCTTCGTCGCGGATTTTATAACCATGTGCCGCGGGCGAGGCTTGTCCCGCATCCCCACGCAGGAATTTCGAAATTGGATCTTGGCCAAGGGGACGACGTTCGCGCTCGCGACCGTTCACGATCAGATTACTATCTGGCAGTATGCGCTCTTCGGCCTCG
>DASSBQ010000035.1:0-7252 GCA_035698625.1 Nitrospiraceae bacterium | reverse complement strand
TGCACCAGCAGGGTGCCTCCGAGATTCAACTTCCGATCGACTCGCCGGCCGAGCCGATGCTCCAGGTGTTGAGCCACGACCTCGCCGAGGATCACTTGTTCGGTGAAATTCTTCGAGCCGACCGTGATCGGACGCTCTTTCCCGCAGCCGGCGCCCCAACCGAAGCAGAGGCCGACGATCAGACCGGCGATAATTTGTGCTCGACCCATTCGAGACCTTGATCTGCCGCCAATGCCATGAGGGCGGCCGGCACGGCGCCGGCCAGCAACAGCGTCGTATCGACGGACGCCAGCCCACGGAAAATAAACACGCCTAACCCGCCTCCCCCGATCGCGGCGGCAATCGTGGCTGTCCCGATCGTCGTCACGGTCGCGATCCGCAGGCCGGCCAGGATGGTTCTCGTCGCCAGCGGAAGTTCGACTTCTACGAGAAGTTGTCGCCCTGTCATGCCCATGGCGAGTGCGGACTGCCGCACGGAAGGATCCACATTCAGAATGCCCGTCAGGGTATTCCGGAGGATGGGCAACAGGGCGTAGAGCACGAGCGCGACAATCGCTGTGGTTTTGCCGATGCCGCCGAGGAAGGGAAGGGGGATGAGAAACCCGAACAGAGCCAAGCTCGGCACCGTTTGCATGACGTTGGCGAAGCCAAGCACCCACCGCTGGAGGAAGCGGCGCCGCGTCAGCAGGATCCCGGCGGGAATGGCGATCGCGGATGCAATGGCCATGGACACGAGCACCAGGTACAGATGTTCGAGGGTCAAATCCACAATGTCACCCGCCAGACTGGACGTCATCCCGCAATTCCCATTGTAGTGTCATCGAGGCAGGTATGGAATGCCCGGACTTCCTGATCCTGCGCGTTGAGAAACTCGGCGCGCTCCCCGAGAAAGACCAAGCGGCCGTTATGAAGCACCCCGATGCGGGTGGCAAGGAGAAGCGCTTCGCGAACATCGTGCGTGACGAGCAAGACCGTTTTGTTGAGTCGCCGTCGCAGTTCCAGAAATTGCCGTTGGATTTCTACACGCGTGACCGGGTCAAGCGCGCCGAACGGCTCATCCATTAATAAGAGGGGAGGATCGGCAGCCAGGGCGCGGGCCACACCGACCCGCTGGCGTTGTCCTCCTGATAACTCGCGCGGATAACGACCTGCGAATTGCGCCGGTGGAAGCCCCAGTTGGGTCAGGAGCTCGCGGACCCGGGTGTCGATGGCCTCGCGTGTCCATCCTTCCAATCGCGGCACCAAGCCGACATTGGCGGCCACGGTAAAATGCGGAAAGAGGCCGGCCTCCTGGATCACATAGCCGGTCCGCCGCCGCAGCCTGATCAAATCCCACTCGGTGGTCGGCGTGCCTTCGATCACGACTGTTCCGGAACTCGGCAGGAGCAACCCGTTCACCATCTTCAAGGCGGTGGTCTTCCCCGAGCCGCTGCGGCCCAGCAGCGCCACGGCTTCGCCGGCTTGGATGTCAAAGTGAAGGCCGTGAAGAATATCTTTCTGACCGAGGCGGGCGGAAACTCGTTGGAAGGACACAAAAGGACTCATGAGCGCCCTATTACTCTACGCTTTCGATGAGGTGGTTTTCCAGATGAACAGATGACGAAGAGACGAGGGTCACATGGTGGCGGGATTCCGACCCTATTTCGCAGGCGATGTCCGAGGATCAGTCGATCAGATGATTTGCGATGGCGTATCTGGCCAACTCGGCGTTGCTTTTGACGTGGAGCTTGTCCAGTACGCGGTGAGCCGATCTACATCCGGCCGGCTGAACGGGTGCAGTGGCTGTAACTGCATTCACTGGCGTGGGAGGGGTCACCACCCCTCACAACCGGCGACCGTCTCATCAGATCGCGTTCTCCTTATCGGTTCGGGCGGCGCAGGCTGATTGCGCCTGGTCGCTCAATCCTCCAGTAGCCCCATCCAATCGCGCTTGCTTCAAGTCTTAATTTTCAGTACCGTGGCTCGACAGCCTGGTGTTCTGCTCAATGTTGGCCGAGGAGATATCCGTGAACTTGAAAGGCTTGATCCATCGAGAATTGGGAGAAGGACTCAGCGAAAAGGACTTGGCCTTGGCAATCGGCGTGACCCCCCGCACGATCGTCAATATTCTGGCCGATAGAGTTCCGAAGGATCCCGCAATCTGGAGGAAATTTGCGAAGTATTTTCGGATGGATGTCGATTTCCTTCGGACCGGCCGCGTGCTGAGCCTCACAGAACCGTCCGACAAGGAGGGGCGCGGCCTGGCTCTTCAGGTCAGAAGGGTTCCGCTTCTGACCTGGACACATATCGGGCGAGTGATCGGGAGCCAGGAGCAGGCCGTGACCATCGATCCCGAAACCCTGATCGAAGCGACCGATGTGCCAGGCGAGCGCACGTTCGCCTTGCGTGTGAGAGATGAGTCCATGAACCCGCTCTTCAGCGAAGGGGAAGTCATCTTTGTGGACCCGGACTTGGCAGTCGAGCCTGGGCATTATGTGGTGGCCGGAGATGAGGCGGTTCCGGAGCAAGCGATGCTGAGAGAACTCAGAGAAATCGGCGGGCGGCCCGTCCTGCATCCGTTGAATCGGCGCTATCCCGACCTTCCGCTTGCCACAGGACAGCGAATCTGGGGCAAAGTCGTGCGGCTGCGGAAGAATCTCTAACTGTGTGCCCTCAACAGCACCATCAGCCGGCCGTTTGCCGAAACCCAAGACCGGCAAGATCGCCATCAAAGTCATCAACCACTACGGCGACGAAGTGTTGAAGGTCTTCGAACTGTAACCCTTCGTTTTCCTCAACGGGTACATCCTTTTTTCATCATCCGAAGCGGCCGAGTCCAAATCAAATGCGGAGCCGGTGGGCCTCTTTCCTCAAAAAGTTTCCTCTGGCCCATATCACGATAAAACACGATCGTTCAACGATGCCGTCACGATTTGTCGTGATTCCCATTTCCGGTCGCTCTTCTCGACGATCACGTAAGGCTCAAAGGCAGCGGAATCACAAGGAGTTGGCCAGTCATCCCAAACCTCTGCCGGCGGCACGCGACCTGCAGGGAGTCAACAGTGGACAACGTAAAACCGAGATAAGCATCTGTTCGCTGAAAGGAGTGAGTTATGAGACTACGTATCGGATGGCAGGCGGCTGTGGCCGCAGGATTGGTGATGTTGGCAACGGTCGCTGTTGGTGCCGCATTTGCGGACGATAAGCATTCGCAACTGTTGTCGGGTAACCGAGTTTTGATCGGGACGGTTGAGGAAGTCAGAAGCGGCCAGGCGAAGATTGATACGGGTGAGATAGAGCCTCGGTACGTTCCCATGGGTGTTAGGAAGGAGAAGGGATTGCCGGATTTACAAAAGGGCGATCGCGTGGAAATTACCGTGAATGACCAAAATCTCCTCGTTGATGTCCATGTGGTGGGTGAGTCGAGCCACCATCTGGTGATCCAGGGGCAACTCGCCGAGCCGTTGAGGACCGGTCATGATAAGGCGGTAATTCGCACGACGGGTGGGAAAGAACAGTCTCATTTTATAAGACCGGTGGCGAGAAGTAAGGTCGCCTCGATTCCTGTGGGTACGGATGCAGTCTTTCTCATCGATGAGTTAAATCGGATCGTCGATGTGACCTTCGGGAGCAAGGAGGCGGTTCATCGCGCTGCAGAACTTTGGCAAAAAAAGACGCCATTGAAGGGCAACTTCAGTAGAATCACTGTGGTGATTGTAGAGCCTCTGGCCCACAACAAGATTGCCGTTCGAACCGAGGAGGGCCCGGAGCATTCCTACGAGGTGCGTCCTCTCATTCAAAAGCGGATGGAAGGATTATCCAAAGGCGATGCGGTCGTCCTGTTGCTGGATGATGAGAATATGGTGACGGATGTGGCGATTCCGCCTGTCTCGATCCTGCACAAGCCATGATGCACATCAAGGGGTTGATCAGCACGCTGTCAAGGAACTAAGAGCGTCGCTGTGCCGCGATGAAATCAGCGGGACAGCGACTTTGCGCAGCGGAAGCCGATGGTCGCCTGGCGTTGATCCGGAGGCGCACCGCCGCGCGTGGCGGTGCGCAGCATGTTCGGCTTGCTCTTCCACGATCCGCCGCGCACACCCTTGTAGCGTCCGCTCGTAGGCCCCGGCGGATTCCGATTGGGCAGGTAAGCGTAATAATCGAAACCGAACCAGTCCTGGACCCATTCGCCGATATTCCCCGCCATGTGATGCAGCCCGTAGGGGCTTTTCCCCACTTCCCCCGTCTCCACCGCGGCGAGGATCGGGATTTCGTGGACGTGATGCTGCCCGAACATCGCCAGCTTCGTATCCGGTGGTGCGTCGCCCCAGGGAAAGTTCCAGCCGTCCGGACCCCGCGCCGCCTTCTCCCACTGGGCTTCAGTCGGCAGATGCTTGCCGCGTGACCGGCACATGGCATCGGCTTCCGCCCATGTGACATAGAGGGCCGGCCATCGGCTCAATGTCCGATCCGTCATGGAATGCACGGTGATGACGTGCCAGATCAATTTTTGCAGCGGCTCCGCGGGATGGCGCTTCCGCTGGCGTAGAAAAACCAGGTATTCGGCGAGGTTCATTTCATCCCGATCGATTTCATAGGCGTCCAGCCAGACCCGCTGCTGCGGCAACTCGGTGTCGTCAAATTGAGTCTTCAGTCCGTAGGGATCATCGTCGATCCGGACGCTGCCCATGAGAAAGGGACCTTCGGGAATGACGACGGCCGGGGAGGGGGAGGCCAACTTGGCGATGGCTTCGAGATGACGGGCCAGTTCGGATGATGGGAGTGGTCCCGCCATAGTTGTGCCGGCCATTCCCCAGACAATCGATAAGGCAAAGAGAATTGCCAGGCAGCGATGAAGCAGCCGGGATACCTGGGGTGTCGTCAGTGAGCAGGCGCTCACAACTTACTCGGGGCAGCGACCGCCTTGTTGATCTCGGCAATAAGCCGCCGTTCGATCTCGGCGGTCTCTTCCGCGCTGACCGTGAGGACGCGGCCGCCTTGGACGAGTTTTTCGAAATCCGCCTTGACGGCGAGGCGGGTCACGTTGGTCGGAAGGGCTTGCAGCGACAGCACATACTGGTTGCGAAACCCGGACATTTCGAGAGACGCGGGGGTTGAAACCTTTCGTTCGGTGACAAACACGGCTCTCTGGTCGGTCTTCACGCTGACGCGTACTTGATACCCGTTGCGACTCAGCGCTTCCTCCGCGGCCTTCACCACCGCCGCGATGGGACGAGGCAAATCCTCGACCTGAGCGCCTTTTTCTTCTACCCGCACATTGCTGGCAATCTGTGCCACCCGCGCGGCCGTTCGTTGTACTTCCGTGGTCAGCTTCTTGGTTTGCGCCAATTGGGCTTCAAATTTTCCGTTCAATGCTTTGCTTTCCTCTTGAAACGCTTTCGCATCGGCCGCCGCCTTTTCGGCCTCGCGCTTCGCATCGCGGAGTTCCTGATTCAAGAGATTGATTTGCTGCTGCATGACCTTATTGCCGTCTTGCAACGAGGTCACCACCGATTCCTGTTTGACGAGTTGTTTGCGCAAATTCTCGTTTTCCGCTCGAAATGGAGAATCATCCGGCTTGCACCCCGGAGTCAATGCAATCAAGGACATGGCCAATAGGATAGGGAGGGATCGGGGAGGGTCGTTGTTCATAGTCTGGAGGATCCAGGCAGATGACGATTACCAGAGTCGGGGCTGATTGTCCATCCCGAACATGGCCTTAGGAGTCTGTCCGAGCCGTGCCATAAATCGTGGCGCGCTCAATACTCTTTGCGTCGTGGGCCATCGCCGGCGTTTCCACGGTTTTCGTCACGAGCACTCGTGACTCATGCGGTCAGCCGTTTGACCCACTTCAGCAAGACAGGCTATCCTCGCCGCATGGTGTGGAGAATCGTGACTGCGCTGATCCTGCTGGGCGGGGTCTTGTCTATGCAAGCCGGCCGGGCTGTTTCCGCAGACCTTGATGCTCCGAGCGTAGGCGCGGTGCCGGTTGAAGACTATCCGATCTATGATGAAGTGGTGAGCGGAAAATTTCTGACAAGCGGTACGACGCTCGTCATCATTGAGCGGATGACGACGACGCGCATGCTGCCTGATTCCCCGGTGCTTCCGACCGTCGCCTTCTTCGAAGAACGGGCCTTTTTCGATGCCCGCCTGCCGCGGGACCTGATTCTCGATTTTTTATTTAAGAACCAACGTCCTTCCCGACTGGGCAACGTCTTCAAATTCGGCGTGCCGTATCGATTCATCTCCGGTGAAGGCGAGCCCGAGTCGGAAGCGAAATTGTACGATCGGTCGTGGTGGAGGCGGTGGCCTGTGCGCGTGGTACAGGAAGTTCAGACCATCGATCGCTTGGCGTTTTCACGAGTCGGATTTTCCTCGCGTCTCGATCAAGCCCTGGTCTATGTCGCCAATGATCGGCCGGATGGAAGCGGCGCAGGCTTTCTCGTTTGGCTGGAGGCGCGAGGAAAGAATTGGCAGATTGCCGATACCGAAGTGGTGTGGACTGCGCGATCGCAACCGGATTGATGCATCGGCCCGCATGAGTTGCGCAACGAGGGGCAAGACGCTAGCATCATTCCAGGGCGTGAGAGAGGCCGCTCTATGATCCGGAAGACATTTTCGGTTCCGCCGCTCGGGTGTAATTGCTCGATCCTTGGCGATCCGGTGACCAAGCAAGCCGTCGTGGTGGACCCCGGCGGCGCGCATGAGCGGATTTTGCGCGAAGTCCGGGATCTGGGCCTGACGGTCGTGAGTATTCTCCATACCCATGCGCATTTTGATCACTTTCTTGCGTCCGGTGAGATGAAGCAAGCGACGGGCGCCACGTTATGCCTGCATCCCGACGATCAGGAGTTGTGGAACATGCTCGAAGTGCAGTGCCGTCTGTTCGGAGTGCCGTATGCGCCGGTTCCTTCGCCGGACTATTGGCTGGCGGACGAAGAAAAACTTGTGATCGGTTCGCTCGAAGGACGGGCGTTTCATACGCCGGGCCATACGCCCGGGTCGATGTGTTTCCACTTTCCGGCCGCGCAACTCGTGCTGGCGGGTGATACGTTGTTTCGAGGCGGCATCGGACGGACGGATCTGTGGGGCGGAGATTTTGATGCCATAGAACGGTCCATTCGCGAACGCCTCTATACGCTGACGGAGGACACCGCGGTGGTGACGGGTCATGGACCTGAAACTCAAATCGGATGGGAACGTGAGTCGAATCCGTTTGTGCGGGTCTGATTGAGGCGGCGGCTATTCCTTCCCGGATGCGCGCGCCAGA
>DASSBQ010000034.1:0-9004 GCA_035698625.1 Nitrospiraceae bacterium | reverse complement strand
TTGCTTCCGAATGACAGGATGCCGAGACATCGTTCGCCTATCATCAGTGGATAACAGGCATAGAGGCGAAACCCCAAGCGCTTCACGCCTTCGGTTTTCGGGTCTCCGGATTCTTGCACTCGTTCGGCAACCATGGACTGTCGCTGCTGCCAGGATGTTCCGAGGAGGCCTTCGTCAGGTTGGATCCGCTGAAACGACGATAGCGCGTCCTCTCCAATTCCGCCGGAGGACTCCAGAATAAGGAGCGACTCATTCTCATTCACGGTGTAACTCAAATATCCATCTAGCCCCAGATCTTCCCGGATCATTTCGAAGAACGCGTGTGTGAGGGCCGTAGAATCATCCGCCGTGAGAAGCGTCGCCTCCACACGCGCCAGCAGCTCCGCCCGTTTATGGCGTTTCTGCAGTCCCGCTTCGGTTCTCTTGCGCGACTTGACCATGGCCACATAGCGGGCAATCGTACCGAGAAACTCCGTCTCCTCCGGCTCGAAGACTTCCCGTGACCGGCTGGCAAATGCCAAGGTTCCGAACAATTGTCCTTTTATGATCAGCGGATAGCAGGCATACGCGCGATTTCCGTTTTGTTTCACAAGGACCGATCCGGGGTCCGTAAATTCCTGGAGGCGCTCCACGATGATCGGCGCACGCGCCTGCGCACAAGTGCCGCACAAGGCTTCCCCGAACCGCAGATATTGAAAAGCCGGCGCCGTTTCCTCGGTGATGCCGGCAGAACCGACCAGGCGAAGTCCGCCGCCCGCGTCGTCGCTGTCATAGTCCCAATAGGAATCGATCCCGAAATGCGGCGCGACGAGGCTGTATAATTCTTCCATCGTTGAGACGGAACATTCCTGCGTCAGCAGCCGTTCAGCCGCCTCGGCCAACAAGGCGAGCCGCGCCGTCTTGTTCTGGAGTCGTTCTTCGGAAAGCTTTCGTTCATGAATATCCAGGACAATCCCGGTCATCCGCGCCGCCCGCCCGGCGTCGTCATAGGACAATCGGCCGGTCCCGGCCATCCAGCGGATGCCTCCGTCCGGAAGCAGGTAACGATACTCGTCGGCGTACCGGGTGTCCCGGCGTTCTATCGCCGCCTGAAGGTCATGCCGTACACGCGGCCGGTCGTCCGGATGCAGCAGATTGAGAAAGTCTTCGAATGTTCCACTGAAGCTGCCAGGCTCGAGTCCCGCCAGCCGCTCATGCGCCCCCAACCAGTCCAGCCGTCCGGTGGCGATGTCCCAATCCCACGTGCCGCACTGCGCTGCTTCCGTCGCGTCTTGGAGTTGCTGTTCGCTGCGTACTAATCCGGCTTCATTCTCCTGAATAACCTCCTCCAGGGCCTTCCGTTGACGGACGATGTTTTGCGGTGGGGCATCGATCAGCCGCCTGATGAATGGCTCGCCCTCGGCCATGTCGCCCGGCAAACGCTGATGTTTCATCTCATGTTGATACAGACGCAGCAACACGCGCACGGCGCCCAACAATTCGCCGGCGTCGATCGGTTCCGCCAGCCAATAGTCCGCGCTGCCGTCCAATCCATGCGCTGGGTCCAAGCCGACGGTCCCGGCCGCCGAAATTTGGAGCACCATAGTATGAGCTGTGGCCGGAGACGTCTTGATGATTTCACAGATCTCAGGACCGGAGAGACCCGGAAACTCGAGGCCCAGGACCACCAAGTGAGGGCGCGCTTCGCGGACGAGCCGAAGGGCATCGGTCCCGTTCCGAGCCTCGATCACGTGATATCCCGCGGGCGCCAGGATGCGGGTCTTGGCGTGCAGACCCGCCTCGTTACCATCCACATTCAGGATCGTGTAGGAGGGAGTGTCCGGCATGGGTCATCTTGGTTGCTCTTTGAGCGATTTCAACAGCTGGCTACGGCAGCCAGGATACTTTGATATAAATCCTCAACGGCGGCTTCTTTATTAAGGAATGCCGAAGCACCGGCTTCCTTCATGGCGGTGGCTACCTGTCCGGCGTTCTGAATGGAAAGCCCGATCACGACCACAGCAGGCTTGGCGGATTTAATGGCCCGCGTGGCTTCAATGCCGTTCATTCCCGGCATGTTCACGTCCATGAGAACGACATCCAGCTGCAACTCATCGGCCAAGGCAACCGCCTGCTCCCCACTGGCAGCCTCGCCGATAATCTGAATGCCGGCATAGGCATCCAATAACCCGCACAATCCCTGACGAACCATGGCATGGTCGTCCACCAGGAGGACACGAATCGGCTTCATGTTCTGCGGGAATGAAGAACCACTGGAAAATGGGGAACGGTCGGATCGAGGATCACGAGCGGCTGCGGGTGACAACCGCGCTTCTTTCATTTCTGATTCCTGGATTCTGTTCCCTACTTCATAAGCCGCCGCTCCCGATTGCGAATCCGGCGCGCCGCTGGCCGTCTCCGTCTCCGCCATAAGCGGCAGCATGAGGACCGCCGTCGTGCCTTCCCCGATCGCCGAATGCAACTCGAACCGGCCGCCGATTGCGGCCATTCGTTCCCGAATGCTGAACAATCCGAAGCCTGGAGTCCGGCCTGATCGAGATGCTGCGACGGCGGCCTCAAGGTCAAATCCGGCTCCTTCATCGGTGATCATGATGTGAAGGGATCCTTCCGCCTGCGTCACCCTGATGTAAGCCTGCGGCGTTTTCGCATGCTTGATAATGTTCATCAGCAGTTCGCGAACAGATTGGAACAGAAGCACGGCCTGGTCTTCGGACAACCCGAGAGATTCCGTTTCCAATTTGAGATCGACGGTCAGATCTCGCTGCTGCATCTGTTCAGCCAGCCATTTCAAGGCCGTCGGTAGACCGAACTGGTTCAAGACCGGGGGACTGAGTTGAGCCACGAGCGTCCGCGTATAGGTCAAGGCTTCATCCATGATTGTCTGCACCTCGCCAACCACTTTGGCCACGGGCGGATGCATCGTCTGAGGCTTCGCTTGCGCAAGTTTTATCTTGCTGAGAACCAGAAGTTGCGCCAAATAATCATGGAGCTCGGTTGCCACCCGCTGACGCTCGCGTTGCTCTGCCAGGTTTAGCTCGGCAGCCAAGGCTCGCAACCTCTTCTGCGATCGCGACAACTCTTCCGTGCGCTGCTGAACCTTTGCTTCGAGGTCTTCCGCAAAAGACAGGAGGCGATTCTGGGCCTCCTTTTGATTCGTAATGTCATAATTCACTCCGACCATCCGTTTCGGAAGGCCGCTCTGATCCGTCAAGATTGCGCCGTGGCCGACGAGCCAGCGGACCGCACCGTCCGGCATGATGATTCTGAACTCCTGGTAAAATTGCCCGGTCTTCTCGGCGGCTTGGGCCGCCTGCTTGACTCCCATCACATCATCGGGGTGCACCAGCGCATAGAACTGCTCAATCGATCTCGGCGACTGTTCCGATGACAAGCCGAACAACTCCCGTTGCTTGGCATCCCAAGCGACCGCGCCACTCGAAAGCTCGATATCCCAGGCGCCCATGTTGCTGGCTGCCATGGCCAGTCGCAGACGTCTCTCGCTCCGACGCAGCGCCTGTTCGGCTACCTTGCGTTCAATGCCCAAGGCCAGCGTGCCGGCTATCGCCTGGGCCAAGTCAAGGTCGCGGTCACTCATCGCATACGGCTCGGAAAAATAGACCATGAACTTGCCCAACAGGTCGCCGCCATAGGCCAGTGGAATAAAGGCGAGGGCCTGGATGCCTTCCTGCCTGATGGTGTTCCGCAGTTCCTCTTCGATGCCGGCCTCCTCGATATTGCTCACCACGATGGGGCGCGGGCCGGGCGTCTCTCTCTTCCAAGGAGAATGGCCTTCGACGGCGCGGCGATACTGCTCCGACAACCCACGCCACGCCGTGAAACGCATCACGCCCTCATCATCAAACAGCAAGATCGAAGCACGGTCGGCATTCAAAGATTTGATAATCGTGTCGAGCGCCTTCTCGTACAGATCGGCAAGCGCCCCGGCGCGATTGACAGCGTCGGCCAACTCATAGAGAAGGTGTTGTTGCCGAAGGAGCCGGCGATTGTCTTCTTCACGACGATGCAGCCGCAGCAATGCCCGTATGACCGCTACCAGCTCATCGGCTTCAATAGGCTCGACCAGGTAGGCATCCGCGCCTTGATCCAGTCCATGGACACGATCGGCGCCTTGGACGTAGGAGGCTGAAATCTGCAAGACTAGCGTGTGAGCCAGCCCGGGATCAGCCTTGATGATCCGGCATACCTCATGTCCGCTTATGTCCGGCAATTGTACGTCAAGTAAGACCAAGGGAAGCGCTTCCTCGGAGAGGATCGTGAGCGCCTCAGTTCCGCTGCCTGCTTGGAGAACACGATATCCCGCCCGCTGAAGAATGCGGGTCTTCGCGTAGCGGCCGGCCTCGTCGTCATCGACATTGAGAATGGTGTAGGACGCGTTATCCGTCATACGTCACTCGTGTGCATCTTAGGTTGTTTGCGATTATAGCGGAATGGACGCGCGGCGGCGCATCGCGATGCCCGGCGTTATTTCGGTTAAAGCGCGTTTCATCACTTCATCTGAGAGAGTATCCTTCCTGATGATACCCCGCGTCGTTCGCTCCAGCGTTGATCGTTCGTCAGCCGATAGCGTTTGCGATGTGAGGATAACGACCGGTATGTTTTGAGTGCGCGGCGAGGAGGCGAGTCGCTCGAGCACTTCTCTCCCGGACAGTTCCGGCATGTTAAGATCAAGCCATATCAGCTTCGGGTGAAGCTCATGCGCGAGGTGCATCCCCTCCGAGCCGTGAGCCGCTTCGACCACATGACAGGAATACTCGGCCATGTGGCGCTTGATGACATAGCGATAGGATTCATCGTCTTCGACGATCAGCACTGTGGGCATGTCCGTCTGTTTAGATACTCCGTTTGATTCCGCTGATCCGGCGGTCAGACGAGTCAATTCCGCTTGCAACCGCAGGCGGTCCAACGGTTTGACGCAATAGGCCGAAGCTCCCAGCGCCATGCCCTTGGCCTGGTCGTCAACCGTCGTCACTACTAAGATCGGGATAGCGCTCGTCCTGTGATCCGATTTCATGCGGGCGAGCCATTGCCAGGTTTCATCGCCTCCAAGCAGGATATCGAGGATAACCGCGCTCGGACGAACCGCCTGCACCAGCCGGTCGGCTTGCCGGAGGTTTGACGCGGCGACGAGATGAAAGGGGGTATCACGGAGAAATTTCTCATAGAGTAGGCACGTTTGGGGCTCATCGTCGATCACCAAGATCGGAATCCGGCCATGCTCGATATCGATGATCGAGGCGCCGGTCGGCTCGGAATACGTCTCCTCCTGCCGGTGATGCTGGATCGGGATCGTCAACCGGAAGGTAGACCCGATTCCAATCTGACTCTGCACCGAGACGCCCCCGCCAAGCAGCAGCGCGAGCTTTCGGCACAATGGCAATCCTAAGCCGGTCCCATGGACCCGGCGCTGGACCGGGCCGTCAATCTGCGTAAAATCTTCAAAAATATGTTCCTGATCTTCCAACTTAATCCCGATTCCGGTATCGGCCACCGAAATAGTGACATCGCCGTCCTGCGGACCGGTGGCAGCCGTCACCCGAATTTCCCCCCGCTCCGTAAACTTAATGGCATTGGATAGGAAATTGCGCACGATCTGCGAGACTTTCCCTTCGTCGGTGTAAAGCGTCGGCAGTTGCGCCGTTTCTTCAAACACGAGAGTCACGGAGGTGGAGGCCAGAAGCGGTTTCAACATGCCTCGCAGCGCGCTGAACATGTTGGCAAGCTCGAACTCCACAGGCCTCACGTCGATCTTACCGGCCTCAATCTTAGCCAAGTCGAGCAGGTCATTGACCAGATCTAAGAGGCTCTCGGCCCCTTTCCTGATGTAGCGCACCTGCTTGTCCTGCTCGCCGGTCAGATCCCCGTCGGCTCGATCCAGCAGGAGGCCGGACAACGCCAGGATCGAATTAAGCGGCGTACGAAACTCATGGCTCATGTTCGACAAAAAGCGACTTTTCAACTGGTCGGCGCGGCGCAAATGATCCGCCTTTTCATCAAGTTCGGCATAGAGGGCGACGACGCCCCGGTTCGTATCCTCCAATTCCTGGTTGACAGAGACCAGTTCTTCTTGTCGCGCCTTTAACTCCTCCAGCGCCTGCAGCAATTCATGGTTCTGCTGACGCAACTCCTCTTGTATACTCTGTGCCGGCTGCCGGACAAGCTGGTCCACCACGCGCTGGATCTCAGCGGCCGTCCATAGGGGCGAGCGCGTGCTCAAGACTTTCTTGAGCCACACGGTCGTACCTTTGCCGATTTCCGTCCGGATCTCGCATTGATCCATCAACCGCTTCGCTCCGATCAGACCCAGGCCCATGCCCGTCTGCGACTGATAGCGCCCATCGAGGATTTGCTTCAAGTCGGCAATGCCCGGCCCTTTATCGCTGACTCTGATCAGCAAAAGCTGCGGAGCCGTATGGCCTTCGATCACAAACTCAACGATTCCGCCCCGCGCATAGCGGAATGCGTTGCGGGCGATTTCCGACACGGCCGTGCCTATTCGGGTTTGGTCCTGCTGATCAAAGCCGAGCAATCCCGCGATCTGCCTGGCCCGTTGACGCGCAGCCACAACATCGTCTTCATAGGTGAGGGATACGGTGAGAAGGGAGAAACTCATCGAAGGCCACCGTTAGCTTGTTGAATCCAGATTAATCAATTGCGTCTGCGATCACTCATTCCTTTCACGACCAATACGGTCACGTCGTCGCGGCCGCGCGCAAAGTCTCGATACAAGATCCCTGCCACGAGCGCAGGATGATGCGATGTCAAACCGGGATAGTCGTGCAAATCCCAATGAGTCGCGATTCCGTCCGAATGCATAATCAGCATTGTCCCCGCCGGCCAGGGATACTCGAATTCCTTCACGCGATGAATCTGGTGTCCTACAGTGCCGTTCAAGGACACCAGATGACGGCTGCCCTGCGGTCCAACCAGCACGGCTCCAATGTTGCCCACCCCTGCGAACTTTACAACGGCCTGGCGGTGAACAAGCTCCGCTACCGCCATTGCCGCGCCCCTCGTGCTACGCAACATCCCATGCGCCCGGTCAATGTAACCTGCAGGCCCGATGGTCTGATCATCACGCAGTGACAGGATTGCCGCACGGGAGGCTTCCGCTGCTTGAAGTCCGTGGCCGAGTCCGTCCACGACCGCATACAGAGCGCGGTCGGCATGCTCGTCATGCACCCATCCATCTCCGCAAACTTCCTCGCCGGTTTTCGCTAAACAGACGAGGCCGGCCGTCATCGCCGAAGTCATTAACTTGGGCTCTCGGCGTTCTTCCTCCGAACTCTTCCAGAGTCGAGCCAGCAATGCCGTGCCCTTTCCAGGCTGGGAATACACGTCAAATTCCGAGGCCATTCTGCTGATTGCGCCGAGACCGGTCCCGCTCGTGCCGGTAGTGGAATGCCCGTCCACAAAGGCGTGGCCCACGTTTGCCATGCCCGGCCCTCGGTCCAAGGCCAGTATTTCGACGCCTTCTCCATGTACTCTCTCCACCATTCTGAGCAATATCTCACCGTCCTTGGCGTGCTTGACCTGATTGGTGGACAACTCTGTCGCAAGGAGGGCGACCGTGCCGGCCGCATGCTCGTCAAATCCGCATGCGTGCGCCAGCATCGTGGCAACGCGCCGCGCCTGGGCTACCTGGCTCATCTCCGAAACTTCGACGCGCACGTGCTCGTTGGAATGTACTCTTGTCCCCACAGCGGCGTCACCTCCACCGCGTGATGGTCACACGCGTACCTACCCCCGGTTCGGAGTGAAGCTCGAATTCGTTCACGAGCCGCTTCGAGCCGCTTAATCCGAGCCCCATACCGCCTGCAGTCGTATAGCCATCTCTGAGGGCCAGATTGACATCGGGTATCCCCGGGCCCTTATCGGAGAAGGTCAAGCGCAAGCCGCATCGAGGCCCATCATGCAAGGCTTCAAGCCGCGCCTCGCCGCCGCCGCCGTGCTGGACGGTATTGCGGGCCAGCTCGCTCGCCGCCGTCACCACCTTCGTCTGATCGACAAGGGAAAACGCCTGCATGAGGGCCCATTCCCGCGTCAGCTGCCTGATCTTCACGATGTCGTCCTGTGAGCGGATAGGAAAGGTTTCATCGCGCAACGTGACCATTCGCCTTGGTCCTTTTCGCGACGGAGGTCTTCAGCAGTTCCACGCCCTTCTCGACATTGAGAGCGGTGCGGACGCCGGGCAGCGCGAGGCCGAGTTCCACCAGCGTGATCGCCACGGCCGGCCGCATGCCGACCAAGACCGTGTCGGCATCCAACACTTTGGACATGCTCGCGATATTCCCGATCATGCGGCCCATAAAGGAGTCCACGATCTCGACGGATGAAATATCAATCAACACGCCGTGCGCGCGGTCTTTGACAATGCGAGTCGTCAGGTCATCTTGAAGCGTCAAAGCCAGACGATCGTGCATATCCACCTGCACGGTGACGAGGAGAAAGTCGCCCATCTTCAAGATAGGAATGCGTTCCACTACTATTCGTCCCCGCCGGCGGACCGGCCTTTCGTGATGACCGCCCCGGTCCGTTGCAACGCAATCATGAATGCGTCGGCCAACGTCGCCTTCGTGATCACATCGTTCAAATTGACTCCCAGGTGCACGATAGTCTGGGCAATCTGGGGTCTGATGCCGCTGATAATGCAGTCGGCTCCCATGAGGCGCGCGGCGGCGACGGTCTTGAGCAAATGTTGCGCGACCAGCGTATCCACGGTCGGCACTCCGGTGATGTCTATGATGGCGATTAACGCGCCGGTCTCCACAATCCGTTGCAACAGAGTTTCCATGACGATCTGCGTCCGTTGGCTGTCCAGTGTTCCGATCAGCGGCAGAGCCAGGATGTTGTCGAACAACTGCACGACCGGAGTAGACAATTCCAACAACTCTTGCTGCTGACGGGAAACAATCTCTTCCCTGACCAGCTGATGGGCTTCGGTGACGTACAGCCCGAGTTTGTCCAACAGGACGGTCAGATTCCA
>DASSBQ010000033.1:0-3534 GCA_035698625.1 Nitrospiraceae bacterium | reverse complement strand
CGGCTCAGTCGACATTCGCAAGCTCCGGGGGGTCGGACCCTCGGTGCAATATCTGTACTATCACCCTGAAATTGGCGTAGAATTTCTCCGCCGGTTCTATCAGGAGATGGACGTCCACATGAGCGGCGACTTTCGACAGGCGATGGACTGGCTGGGGACCGGTAAGGTTGCGCTGCTGTTGCCCATGCAGAGCTCGGGGACGGCCAAGGCGAAAGTCCAAGGATTGCCGGTGGACGAATTCGACACCAATCAATTCAAAGAAGGCGTGAACATTTCGTCCGCCTTCGGCCAGGTCGCGCTGGTGAACCGAGCGCCGCATCCCAACGCCGCCAAAGTCTTCGTCAACTGGCTGCTGTCGCGCGAGGGTCAGACAACGTTGCAAAAAATCATGAGCACGCCCGGCGATCCCAAGAACTCGCGCCGCATAGACGTTCCCAAGGAGCATATTCCCACCGCAGAACGGCGCCGCGATGGCATGAAGTATTTCGACATCGACGACCCTGAAACCAAGGATATCAATCCGGCAATCAAGCTGATCGACGACATTTTTGCTGGAAAATAGCGGGAACGGAAGAGTGAGATTGAGGATGGCTCGAATGCCAAGGAATCACCGTTGAAGAGGAGCGTAAAATGCTGACCGCCGAAGAAAATGAACTGCTCACGCGCGTGGGTCCTGGAACGCCCGCGGGGGATTTATTGCGCCGCTATTGGCAGCCGGTCGCCATCGCGAAGGATCTTTCCGACGAGAGCCCCGTCAAATTCGTGCGGATCCTCGGCGAAGATCTGGTGCTGTTCCAGAGCAAAAAAGGAGAGCTGGGCCTCTTGGCGGACCGTTGCTCGCACCGTGGCGCGTCGCTCTCTTACGGCAGGGTCGAAGAACGCGGCATTGCTTGTCCCTACCACGGCTGGCTCTACGACACGGCGGGCAACTGCCTGGAGACTCCGGCGGAGCCCTGCGATAGCAAATTTGCGCTGACGGTGAAACATCGGGCCTATCCGGTCCAAAAATTTGGCGGCCTCATCTGGGCCTATCTCGGACCGGCGCCGGCTCCGGTTATTCCGAAATACGACGTCTGGGCGCGAACCGACGGCTGGCACTGGATCCGGGCTTTACCCCGCTTGGACTGCAACTGGTTTCAGGCCATGGAGAACTCCGTGGACACCACCCACCTGCATATCCTCCACCAAGAACTGGTTACGCGCGGCTTCACTGTGCGCGGCACCACCAGAGGCACCATAGATGATCTCACGAGCTATGAGTTCTACGAAGTTCCGTACGGGATCATGAAGCGGCGTTCGTTCACCGATGGCACGACGGAGGAGCATCCGCTGATTTTTCCCAATGTGCTGAGGCAGGCCAACCGTACCCAGATTCGTGTGCCGATCGACGACACCCATACGTGGATTGTCTATCTCCACTTTGTTCCATCGGACAACAAAGCGCCGGTGAACCGGGAAGAGATTCCGGTGGATTACCGAAGACCCTTCAAGAATCCGCCCGACGCTCTCCATCCATTTGCGCGTTTTAGGTTAGATGAGGTCGATGCTCAAGACGTCATGGCTTGGGAGACCCAAGGACCCATCGCCGATCGCACCCGCGAGCGACTCACCACCTCGGATCATGGCGTTGTGATGTATAGAGCGATGGTGATGAGGGAAATTGAAAAAGTGCAGAAAAGTCTCGACCCGATGAACGTGATCAGAGATCCGGATCATGAGATCATCGACACAAAATTCGAAGAGTCCGTGCGCGCAGAAAAAGCCGGCTCCAGTTACCATTTGCCCAAGACCGGTTGAGGGTAGAATCTCAATCAATCAAACAAATATCTCCCCCAAAATCAGACAGAGCTGTCCCTGACGCGTGTTGCAACGGCAGCAAGAACTGGTCCGAGCTCTACCTCTTGAGTTAGCATTGAAATCGCTTAAAGTCGTCAGCCGGGAGGCGCGTAAAATGTCCAAAGGAAGCATTTCGCTGTCCGTTTTCATTTGCATGTTTCTCTGCGGCGAGGTTTATGCGGCCGAGCCGAAGCCGGCCTGGCAGGTCGAGTGGGAGAAGACTCTTGAAGCGGCGAAGAAGGAAGGCCAGGTCACGGTTTACATCAGCGGCTACGAAGAGGTGCTACCGGAGTTTCAAAAGGAGTATCCGGAAATCAAGCTAACGTCGGTGACCGGGCGGGGCTCGCAGCTGGCCCAGCGACTGATCACGGAGCGGCGCGGCGAAAAATTTCTCGCCGATGTGTTCAATTCCGGCGGCGTGACTACCCATGGGCAGCTCCATGCGGCGAAGGTGCTCGACCCGATCAAGCCCGCTTTGATTCTTCCCGAGGTGACCGACACCTCGAAGTGGTATCAGAAACAACATCATTACACGGATCCTGAAGGGCAATACGTATTTAGCTACGTCGGCTCGGCGACCTACGGCTCGATCCATTACAACACCAAGCTTGTCGACGCGAGGGATTTCAAGTCATATTGGGATTTACTGAACCCGAAATGGAAAGGAAAAATGATCGCGCGCGATGTTCGCGTGCCCGGACCGGGATCGGGCAACGCGCGATTGTTCTACCATCACCCCGATCTCGGCCCATCTTTCGTTCGCAAACTGTTCGGCGAGATGGACATTAATCTATTTCGCGACTATCGACAGGGTCCCGATTGGCTCGCGGTGGGAAAATATTCCATCTGCTTTTTCTGCGACGTCGATGTGTTGAAGCAGCAGGGATTGCCGGTCGATACCTTCGGGCCGAAGGCCTTCAAGGAGGGCGGCGGTTTGGTGCAGCAGTTCGGCACCGTGACCCTGGTCAACAAGGCACCTCATCCCAACGCGGCGCGCGTCTTCATCAACTGGCTGTTGTCGCGCCGAGGACAAATAGCCCTGCAGAAGACGCTGGTCAATTCCGAAAGCCCGCCCGACTCGCTGCGAATCGATATTCCCAAGGACGATGTGCCACCGCTCAGCCGGCGTGTTGAAGGGGTTAATTATATTGACACAAGCAAACCCGGGTGGCAGGACATGAAACCCGTTATTCAGATCATGAACGAAGCGCTGAAAGCGGCGGGAAAGAGCTGAGGATGGAGAATTGAGAGAGCCGATCCGCAGTTTCGGCTCTAGCCCGGGTCGAGCTTTGCTCCCTTTTCTTCGGGTGCTGCGCCCGGCATTGTTGAATGATGGTCGCGCGGCTTTATCTTCCCCGTCTGAGAAGGATTCTCAAATGGCCGGAAGTGCGCGCGCGGAGTTTTTATGAAACTTCGGAATCTGGCATTGATCGGTTTCGTCATCACCCTCTGGCGGTTACCGTGCCAGGCGGCCGAATCCAAGACAAGCTGGCAGGCCGAATGGGAGCGGACCGTTCAGGCCGCGAAGAAAGAAGGCGCGCTATCGCTGTATCTTCTTGAAGGCGACGGCGAGCTGGGCGCGGTCGCGCAAACTTTCCAAAAGAAATATCCTGAGATCAAATTGGTGACGACCCCCGGGCGGGGCAATACGCTGGCGCCGCGCGTCATGGCGGAACGGCGCGCGGGAAAGTATCTCGT
>DASSBQ010000032.1:0-8690 GCA_035698625.1 Nitrospiraceae bacterium | reverse complement strand
CGCCCGGCAAGCGCCTCAAGAGCATCACCATGCTCTCAGGCGGAGAGAAGACCCTCACGGCGATGGCGCTTCTGTTCGCCAGTTTTTTGATTCGTCCCACACCCTTCTGCATTCTGGATGAAATCGATGCGCCGCTGGATGAAGAGAACATCGGCCGATTTACCGCCGTCCTCCGTGAATTATCGAGTGGAGCGCAGTTTCTCGTCATCACGCATAATAAGCGAACCATGGCCATGGCCGACTCTTTGTTCGGCGTGACGATGGAAGACCCGGGGGTGTCGAAATTGATCTCGGTAAAGCTCGCCGATCTCCAACCCGTTTAAGGCGGCGGACGAAAATGCGAATAGTTTAGAGAGCTTACCTTGCCGCTTGCTTGACTTGACTACCCTCGTCTGTTATAAGCCCTAACCATGTGCGATGTGAGAATAGCAGGCCTTAGTGCTAAAGGCTGATGGCACAGCCTCGATTATCTTTCCTGCCGCCCTCCTTTGAATCACGGAACAACATCATGCGGCTGATCAGATCGTTGATGAATCGTCTGTCCGATAGTCCCCTGAGTCCTTTGGTGTCGGTCTCCAATCGACTCATGGCGGCCAGCGGGCTCGCTGTGCCGGGTGTGATCTGGGATTCCCTGAATGCCGTTCCGTTGCCTCAAGCCGATGCGCCGGTACGCCGTTCCATGACTCATACCGGACAGCTTGAGGCGATTGACGAAGCGATTCATAAAAGCCAAGCCTGGTTCCTGGCCAGACAGTACCAGACCGAAGGCTATTGGGTGGCGGAGCTGGAAGCCGACACGACGTTGACATCCGAATATTTGATGCTTCGGCGTTTCCTGGATCGAGTCGATCCCGAGCGGGAACAGAAAGCCGTGCGATACCTGAAGTCGGCGCAACTCTCCGACGGTGGATGGCCGATTTACTATGGCGGGCCTTCCGAGATCAGCGCATCGGTCAAAGCCTATTTTGCGTTGAAGCTGGCGGGAGTGTCGGCCGACGAACCATTCATGATCAAAGCCAAAGAGTGCATCCTGGCCAAGGGCGGAGTGGTGGCGGCGAACGTCTTCACAAAAATCACCTTGGCTCTGTTCGGCCAATACGATTGGCGCGGTGTCCCGAGCATGCCGCCGGAGATCATGCTGCTCCCCAAACGGTTCTATTTCAGCATCTATGCGATTTCCTATTGGTCCCGGGCGGTCCTGATTCCCTTGCTGATCGTCTTTGCGCACCGCCCGCTGTGCCGTATTCCGGAGAAGCAGGGCATCGGCGAGCTGTACACGGTTCCACCGGACCGCATCAACTATCGCGCCGTCCCTCCGTTCCAGAAGGATCGGGCTTGGTTCACGCCGCGCAACTTCTTCATCAACCTGGACGCGCTCTTGAAGATTTATGACCGGACCCCGGTCGCCTGGGTCCGCAAGCATGCCCTTGAGAAAACGGCTCAATGGATGATCGAACGGCTTCACGGAACCGGAGGCCTCGGCGCAATCTATCCGGCCATGGCGAATTCCGTCATAGCGCTCCTGTGCTTGGGGTATAAAGCGGGCGATCCCCTCGTCGCCAAAGCGTTGCGTGAGATTGAAGAACTCGAGGTACACGACACGGTGTACGAGCATGGACAGCGGGTTCAGGCGATGCATCTCCAGCCCTGCGTGTCTCCGATTTGGGATACCTCGCTCCTGATTAATGCCTTGGTTGAGGCAGGGATGCCGCAGGACCATCCGGCGTTGCTGAAAAGTGCGTCATGGCTCCTCTCGAAGCAAACCAACACGGTCGGAGATTGGAAAATCTCTTCTCCTGCCGCTGAGCCCGGGGGCTGGTATTTTCAGTTCGAGAATGAGGTGTATCCCGACGTCGATGATTCAGCGGTTGTATTGATGGCCTTGGCCAAGGTCCGCATGCAGGATGAGACGGGGCTCAAGTCTGCGATCGCGCGCGGGTGCCGATGGGTCGTTGCCATGCAAGGGTCGGACGGCGGTTGGGGCGCGTACGACAAAGACAATAATCGTATCGTGTTTAACTATATTCCGTTCGCCGACCACCGCGCCTTGCTGGACCCGAGTACGGCCGATTTGGCCGGTCGTTGCCTCGAGATGCTGGCTACGCTGGGATACGACCATCGGCATCCGGCAGTTGCACCGGCCCTGGCCTTTTTGAAACAGGATCAGGAAGAAGACGGAAGTTGGTATGGACGTTGGGGCGTCAATTATATTTATGGAACCTGGTCCGTACTGGCCGGTCTTCGCGCGATCGGCGAAGATCCGACGTCTCCATACATTCGCAAGGCGGTGCACTGGCTCGAATCCAAGCAGAACCAGGATGGAGGGTGGGGAGAATCCTGTCTGTCGTACGGGGACCTCGCGCACAGCGGCAAGGGGGAGAGCACGCCGTCGCAAACCGCCTGGGCCCTGCTCGCGCTGATGTCTGCGGGTGTATACGATTCATTTAGCCTCGCTCGCGGCATTCATTACCTGCTGCGCCATCAGGCCAAGGACGGTTCGTGGGAAGAGGTGCGTCATACCGGCACGGGATTTCCACGCGTGTTTTATCTTCGCTATCATTGGTATTGTCAGTACTTCCCATTGTGGGCCCTCGCCATGTACCGCAACATCAGAACTCGCGGGAAGACAAAGGCTGATGAGTTACGTCAGCACGCCTGCGAATCCGGACGCTTTCGATCCGAGTGATCGCTCGCGTTCCCGTTGCGGATTCCATCTTCATCTCCTCCGGGTGACCCGGTGAAACCGATCGGAATTTTTGCCGCCACGAGATGGGAGATCGACGCCGTCCTTCACGCGCTTCCCTCCTATGACATCCGGTCGGTGAACGGGATTTCCTATTGGGTGGGATGCCCCGGCGGCAGTCCCTGCTGGGTGGTTCGAACCGGTATCGGTCCCCGCAAGGCGGAGAATGCCGTCCGAACGATCATGACAGCCACGCCGCTTTCGGCGATCATTTCCACCGGGTTCGCCTGCGCGCTAAATGAGGCGCGGGTCGGAGATGTGCTGATCGGAACCGACATCTTCTGCGAGGGCTCTGCCGGGTACGATCGGGCGCATTCGTGTGACTCCGAATTGACCGCTGAAGCGATTCAGGCTGCAAAGGAATCGGGCGTGGAGAGCGCGGCGGGGCGGTTTATCTCGGTGGCGAATGTTTTATGTCACAGCCGTCAAAAACAAGCCATCGCTCGATCCAGCGGCGCCATCGGCTTGGACATGGAGAGCGTCGCGCTTGCCGTGGCGGCCCGCGACGCGGATGTTCCCTTTGCCGTGATTCGGACCGTCTCCGACAGGAGGGATGAAGATCTGCCTCTTGACTTCAATCTCTTTCTGCGGCCCACTGGATGGATTGCCGGAGCAGTAGCGTGTCTTTCGAATCCTTCCAGCTTTGCAGGATTGTCTCGCCTGCGGGCTCAAAGCCGGATAGCCGCGAAGCAACTAAGCCGGTTCCATGAGCGCTACGTTACCGTCCTGTCCGCTCAAGTGGCGGCGGGACGCTAGAGGAGGTCCATCGTGCCGTGGATTGCCAGGATCGGTCGCATCACGCTCCATTACATCGAGGAAATGGGACGGATGTTACTGTTTCTTGTGTCCTCCTTCGCGTGGCTCACGCGCCCCCCGTTACGATTCTTTCAAATGATCAAACAGCTTCACTTTATCGGGTACAAATCCACGTTCGTGGTGGTGCTGACGGCGGTGTTCACCGGCATGGTGCTCGGCTTGCAGGGGTATTACACGTTAAGGAAGTTTGGCTCCGAAGCGGTGCTGGGATCGGCGGTGGCCCTCAGCATCATTCGGGAATTGGGACCCGTGCTGGCTGCGCTGATGGTAACCGCGCGGGCTGGATCGGCCATGACGGCGGAAATCGGCATCATGCGCATCACCGAGCAGATCGACGCGCTCGAGACCATGGCGATCAATCCGCTGCAGTATCTGATCGCGCCGAAACTGGTGGCCAGCGTGATCGGGGTGCCGTTGCTGGTGGCGCTGTTCGATGTCGTGGGAATTTATGGAGGGTATCTCGTCGGAGTCAATCTCCTTGGCGGCAATGCAGGCGCCTATTGGAGTTCGATAGAATCGGCCGTGGAATGGAAGGACGTCTACGGCGGGATCTGGAAGTCGGTCAGCTTCGGACTCCTCATCAGTTGGATCTGTTGTTACAAAGGCTTCTACACGAGACAAAGCGCGGAAGGACTGGGAACGGCCACGACGGAAGCCGTCGTCCTGTCGTCGGTCATGGTCCTGGTGTGGGACTATTTCCTGACGTCGGTCCTTCTGTAAGCCGTGAGGGGTGAGGCGTGAAGCGTCAGGTGATAATGTTCGAAAAGTCTGCTCACGCGCTAACGTCTGACGCCTTACGCGTCACGGGACGAATGTGATCAAGCTTGTCGGCCTCGAAAAATCGCTGGGCGGTCAACAGGTGCTCCGAGGATTGGATCTCACCATCCCGGAGGGCCAATTGACCACCGTCATCGGAAAAAGCGGCAGCGGCAAGAGCGTGCTGCTGAAGCATATGATCGGCCTGATGCGCCCGGATCGAGGCGAAGTGTGGATCGACGGCACCGAGATCGCCCATCTCAAAGGGCAGGCCCTCAACGACGTCCGGAAGCGATTCGCGATGTTGTTTCAGAGTGCGGCGCTGTTCGATTCATTCACGGTATTTGAGAATGTCGCGTTTCCCTTGCGGGAGAAGCTGAAGTTGAAAGGCGCCGAGGTAACCAGTCGAGTGGAGGAGAAGCTGGAACAGGTCGGCTTGGCAGGAATGGGGCATAAATTCCCCGCCGAGTTGAGCGGCGGCATGAAGAAGCGTGCCGGCTTGGCGCGGGCTTTGGTGATGGACCCGGAAATTGTGCTGTTCGACGAGCCGACGACCGGATTGGATCCGCTGTTGGCCAAATCCATTCATGATCTTATTGTCGCCACGCAGCAAAAGTTCGGATTTACCGCCGTGATGGTCAGCCATGAAATTCCGGAAGTCTTTGCGATCTCCGATTGGGTCGCCATGTTATTGAACGGCACAATCGCGACCATGGCGCGAGCTGCGGAGTTTGTCCGCACGACGGACGAGGAAATCCAGGAATTCATCACGGCCGGGGGGACAATCAGCCTGGACGGCGTGATGGCTAAGACTCGCGAGAGGAGCTGAGCATGGAACGGGCAAAGCTGGAGTTGGTGGTGGGCGTGTTCGTGCTGGTCGGTCTGGCCTGTCTCGGCTATCTTTCCATCAAACTGGGCAAGCTGGAAGTCATCGGCGGAGACAATTACGTCGTCGAGGCCGACTTTACATCGGCCTCCGGACTGAAATCCGGTGCCTCGGTGGAAATTGCCGGTGTGGAAGTGGGGCGTGTCAAAGGCATCGGGCTACAAGGCGACCGCGCGATCGTGGCTCTCGCCATTCAACAGGGGGTGAAGCTGTTTACGGATTCCATCGCCTCCATCAAGACACGCGGAATCATCGGCGACAAATATGTGGCCCTCTCGATCGGCGGCGGCGGAGATCCGCTCAAGGAGGGCGAGAAAATCCGCGACACGGAATCGGGGCTTGATCTAGAGGAACTGGTCAGCCAGTATGTGCACGGAAAGGTCGACTAAGAAGGGGGCGGAAATGGACCGGATAATCGGCGCGAACCGAGAGAGATCACTCGTTGCTTCAAAGCGGCCGTGCCGTTACCTGATCACGGCGATCCTTGCCTTTTTCCTGCTGCTCGGTTTCCTACCGGCGGATGTGTCCGCGGCGAGCGCCACGGAAGCGGTGCGCGCTACCATCGATGAAGTGTTGCGCATCCTCGCCGACAAGGACCTGAAGCAGCCGTCTCGAGCCGAGGAACGGCGCAAGCTTCTAGAGAAAACGGTCGGAGCACGGTTCGATTATCAGGAAATGTCACGCCGCTCCTTGGGCGCGCCATGGAACCAATTGGCCGACAAAGACAAGCACGAGTTCGTGGATCTGTTTCGCACGTTGCTGACCAATACCTATGCCGACCGGGTGGAATCCTATTCCGGCGAAGGGGTGCAGTACTTGAACGAGCGGACGGAGAAGGACTATGCCGAAGTGCGCACGAAAATCCAGTCGGGCAAGACCGAAATCCCGATGGACTATCGGCTCATGAATAAGAATAGTGACTGGCGGGTCTACGATGTGGTGGTGGACGGCGTCAGTCTGGTCAATAATTATCGGGGACAATTTTCGAAAATTCTTCGCACCTCGTCCTATCCCGAACTGGTCGACCAGCTTCGTAAGAAATCCGACAAAATCAAGTCCCCTTAATCGTCGTGGGCCGTCGTGACCTGTAGTAGGCGTCATGCAGCATAGACACGTGTTTGTATTCCGTGTACTGGCGGCATGCGCCTGGGCGCTTTCCCTGTGCGCCCCTTGGAGAGCGGCGGCGGATACGCAATACTTCCCTATCCCGTCCGTGTCGACCAGCAAAAATGACGGCAGCGATGTGGGCCTCATTGTGCCCATTCTGCACAGTGACGCGGACGGCGAACTCAAGAATCTCATGGCTCCGATGCTGATTCACAATTCGATCGTCGGGACGCGCGGGGCGTTCAACTGGTTCCACTACGAGCCGGGCAATCGCCAATTGCGGTTTATCGCCTCGCTCAGCGAACGGATCGAACGCAAATTGGTGCTCACCTACATGGACCCCGCGTTCAGCAACGGCCGGTATTCGCTGAACCTCGGCGCCACGTTCTTCAAGAACGCAACCTCGAGATTTTTTGGTCTCGGACAGACGACCCGCGTAGAGAATGAAACCAACTACACGGCGCGGGAAGCGCGGGCGGATTGGCGTTTCGGTGTGCATGTCAACGAAGTGACGCAAGTCTCCTTCGGGCAGCGGGTGCGACAGGTGAGTTTGCAGCGGGGAGCGACGAATCTTCCGTTCACGAAAGAGGTGTTCCCGACCGTCCCCGGCGTGGAAGGCGAATCGATCATCGTAGGCCACCGGGCCACCTTCCATTACGACACCCGCAACAGTCTCGTGACGCCGACCGAGGGAACGGCGATCACCGCCTACGCCGAAATCAATCAAAACGTCCGGAACGGCGATCATCCCGTGTATTCGCGCTATGAAATCGAGGTGAAGAAGCTGTTCCCGAGCGAGTCCAAGCGCGCGATCCTGGTGGTCCGCGCCGATCTTCAAGCGACGCTCGGGACCGATGTGCCCTTTTTCGAGCAGTCCTCATTGGGCGGACAGAATAACCTGCGCGGTTTCGGGCAGGATCGTTACATCGACAAGCATCTGGTGGCCTTCAGCGTCGAGGAGCGGATTCATGTGCTGCGCACGAAGATTGCGGGAGTCACGGCGGATTTCGAGATTGCGCCTTTTTTGGACACGGGCCAGGTCTTCAATTCCTACAATGATCTCAGCTTCAAGGATTATCGCATGACCCCCGGCTTGGGATTTCGGGGAATTGTGCGTCCGAATGTGGTGGGACGGGTGGACTATGGTTATAGTCGGGAAGGCGGAGCCATCTTTGCCGGCCTTGATTTTCCATATTAAGCCGGTTGTGTAAGCGACCGTGCGTGGTCGCCTCTCGCAGCGCGGCTCGCAAGCCTTGTTGGTCGGGATTGTCGGTGGGCTCGGACTCCTATTCTGTCTACCCTGGTCTGCAAGAGGAGAGGGTGCCGGTCCCTTTCCCGTCCGAAATTTCCAGGCGCTCAATCTCCTGGTATTGGCCATGCCGGGCGACCGGGCGGAGGTCATCAAAAAGGGCGTGTTCGATTTCAGATTGGAGCTGGCGGAAACGGCCAACATTGCACGGGATGAAACGGACCAGGCGATCGCCAGGATGAAGTTCGAGACGCTGCGGTCGGGAGCCTTTTTCCGGTACGGGATCACTAATCGATTCGAGGTAGCGATGGAGATTCCGGTGATTTACCGATGGCCGGGCTTTATGGAAGGGGCGATCCTCGGGGTGGAAAGGGCCACAACTGGGGAGGCTCCCGCCCGGACAGCCTTGAAGAATTTTGGATATGTTTTCGACGTGAGAACGGGAGACCGAACCCTGTTTACCGGACAAGATGGGAAGATGGGGCTAGGGGATATTTCATTTTATGGCAAGTACCAGCTGCTACGGGAGAGCAGTACGGTGCCGGCCATGTCCCTGCGAGTCGGGGTCAAAGCGCCGACCGGTGACGCCAGCGAGGTTTTTGGAAGCGGACATCCGGATGCCGGCATCGGCTTGGCTATGGAGAAAACAATAGGTTCACGATTCATCTTGTATGGAAACATCAACGGGGTGCTTCCGACGGGCCGCATCGCGGGATTGCCGCTGCATCCGGTCGTCAGCGGGATCGCGGCCGTGGAATACCTTTGGTCCGATGCGCTCTCGTTCACGGCTCACTTTGATTATTACTCTTCGCCCTATCACGGAACCGGGACGCAAGTGCTCAATAAAGGAGTCACCGAGGTCGTGTTGGGGTTTAGCTATCGGTTCACGCGGAATTTGTTGTGGCAAGCGTACGGGGTCGAAAATGTCGATTTCATCCGGGGAAGCGCCGCTGATTTTACCTTCTCGACGCTGGTGACGGTCCGCTTCGGGTCGTGACCGAGGGCTGCTAAGGCAACGGAATACTTGACATTGCCTGATGCCTATGTGAGACTGTGCAAAGTTGGACGAGCTTCTAATCGCTGCTTCGCCGAGTCCTGCGCAAGACTACCACATCTCGTACGCTCTGGTTTAT
>DASSBQ010000031.1:0-3385 GCA_035698625.1 Nitrospiraceae bacterium | reverse complement strand
CATCCTCCGCCGCGGGGGGGATGCCGGGTAATCCGAGTTCCGTGGAGACCAGGCCTTCATTCATACAGCCTCCCTCGGAAAGATGCAGATCTTCACAGTGATCCACCACCGGGATATCAAATGCCCGGGCGTACTCCATGGCGCGTCGCATGACCAGACTGTTCATGACAGGACGACCGTCGTCGGAAATCGCCACGCAGCCGGCCCGCCGCAGATCGCCGATCTCCGCCAATTCTTTTCCCTCCGAGCCTTTGGTGATGGCCCCGATCGGAAATACGGAGGCTTGGCCGGCCGCCCTCGCCCGTTCCAGAATAAATTCAGTGATCGATTGGTTGTCGTTGACGGGATTGGTATTGGGCATGCAGCAGACCGACGTAAATCCGCCGGCAACCGCTGCGGCGGTTCCGCTTTCGATAGTTTCCTTGTACTCGAACCCCGGCTCGCGAAAATGCACGTGCACATCGACAAATCCCGGCAATACCAGCCGTCCGGCCGCCCGGATTACGGTCGCTCCTTCCGGGGCGGGCAGGTTCAGCCCGATGCGAGCGATCTTTCCCTTCTCAATCACGACATCCGCCGGACCATTCCACCGACCCGGGTCGATGACATGCCCGTTCCTGATTACGATCGTCGTGTCTGGTGGTTCAACGTGTTTCATGTCAATTGCAGCTCGGGTTGGTCGTACCGGACTCGATGCTCGCACAGACCATCGGCGCCGCGCCGGGATAGGGACCTTCCCGATTCATCTGGTCATCGATGAGAATATTGAGTTCTTCGGAAGTCGCATTGGGATACTGATGACGGTAGTGAATCGCAAGGGCCTGCTTCCTGAGTCGCGCCGCCCGATAGACCTCCAACGCCATGGTCAGGTCCTCCTGACCGGCCTCCGGATGGTCGGCCTTGAACTGCTGCAAGGCAATCAATTCGTCCGGAGTCTCAGCCAGTCGTTGAAGGTCCACATGCCCCGCACAGCCGGCCAGCAGCAGCGTCAAGGCGACCAGACTGACGAACCGCCCATTCCGTCGCGACTCATTTTTCATTTCACCCTTCATTCCTGACTCCTCATGAACCCCCACACATAATTCAGCACATTCCTCATTGCCCCGCTCCGGACATTAGATACAGGATTCCCATTCGGACCGCCACACCGTTGGCCACCTGGTCCAAGATCACGGATGACAAGCTGTCGGCGACTTCCGGCGCGATTTCGACGCCGCGATTGATCGGTCCGGGATGCATCACGATGGCTCCGGGCTGCGCCATCTTCACGCGCTCGGCCGTGAGTCCATATAATCGGGCATACTCGCGGATGGTGGGAAAGAGCGCCCGTCCCTGCCGTTCGAGCTGGAGGCGGAGCATCATGATGACTTGTGCATCGCGCAGCGCCTCGTCGAGACTATAGAAGACCGACACTCCCAGACGCTCGACCTGGGACGGAATCATAGTGGGCGGTCCGACCACCCGCACCTTCGCGCCGAGCTTGGTGAGCGCATACATATTCGATCGCGCGACGCGGCTGTGGGCCACGTCGCCGACGATGACGACACGGAGCCCTTGGAAGTCCATGCCCCGTTCCCGGATCGTGTACAGGTCCAGCAAGGCCTGGGTGGGATGCTCATGCCATCCGTCACCGGCGTTGATGACTGAGGACTTGACGCCGCAGGCCAAGGTCTCCGCCGCCCCGGCCGAGGAATGGCGCAGTACGATCAGGTCGGCCTGCATGGCTTCGATATTTCGGGCCGTATCGAGTAATGTTTCACCCTTGACCACACTGCTTGAGGAGGGCGAAAAATTAATGACGTCGGCGCTGAGCCGCTTGGCCGCCAATTCAAACGACGTACGGGTCCTGGTGCTCGGTTCAAAAAAGAGATTGACCACCGTCTTGCCTCGGAGCGCGGGTACTTTCTTGATCTCGCGGCCGGACACCTCTTTAAAGGAATCGGCCGTCTCCAGGACCAGTTTAATCTCGTCCACCGAGAGCGAAGCGAGGCTCAGCAGATCTTTCCGTTTGAGACCCACGACTACCCCTTAGTGATGGCCACGCGATCTTCCTCTCCCTCTTCTTCCAGATACACATGGATATTCTCATCGCGTGACGTGGGAATATTCTTGCCGATATACGTGGCCTTGATCGGCAGCTGACGGTGCCCGCGGTCCACCAGCACGGCCAATTGGATTTCCGCCGGGCGACCCAGGTCCATCAAACCGTCCATCGCCGCCCTAATCGTGCGGCCGGTGAAGAGCACATCGTCGATCAGAACGACTCTCATGTCGGAGAGGTGAAACGGCACCGAGGTCTTCCGCAAGATCGGTTGGTTTTTCCGGAGGCCCAGGTCGTCGCGATAGAGCGTGATGTCCAATTCGCCGATCGGAAGTTGGGTGCCTTCAATTTCCCGAATGCGGCGCACCAAGCGGTGGGCCAGATGCACGCCGCCGGTCCTGATTCCGACCAGCGCCAGATGCTCCGTCCCCTTGTTGCGCTCCAATATTTCATGGGCAATGCGGGTCAGCGCCCGAGCGATATCTCCCACATCCATGACGACCCGCTCCTGCTGTTTGTCCGCGGTCGTCATGCGATCGACTGGTGGCGCTGAGGGCATAAAAAAACCCCCTCACCGACAGCGATGAGAAGGTCCAGGATTGTCGTACGGCGTGGAGCCGCAGTCATGACTCGCTCCTTGCTCACCTCGCAGGATGAGCGTTAAAGGTTGACGCATCTTACCGATCGGTCGGCGAGACTGTCAAGATCGCAGCGTTTCTCGGTCGCCGTCGACTCACGGCAATTCGACATGCGGCCTGTCCGGCCGGCAGGGACTCAGGAGCACCCGATAGGCATCCATGCGGGCAAATAGAGGCAATACAAAATCTGCCTGATCCCCTTCGACGGGCACGCAGGCATCGACCGTCACCGGCAAAGATTCCAGCGGTGCGGATCCCACATCCGGAATCCGTTCGGCGCGGACTTGCACTCGGCCGACTCGCTCGCCCAGGAACGAGGCCCGCGATACATTCTTGACAAGGACATGAGTCTCATCAAGCCCGGATTCCTCGTACTTTCCGACCAAGAGATGCACGGATCCCTGTGAAGCATCAACCGAGGCCAATGCATGCGTGCGGCTGGAGCCGGTGACGCTCGAGATTCTGATTCCCTGCATCTCGGCATAGGTCTTGTAAATATGCCATCCCGGTCGCTTCGACGCTCGATCGACGTAGAGAAGCCCGTCCAGCGTCGGGTTCTCGCAGGTGTTGTCCCGTTGAAGCCGGCTCGTGTCCTGCACATCCGGCCAACACGAGCGCATCGCGCTGAGAATTTCGGCCCGTTCGTACGTTGCGAGGACGCCGGCGACGTAACCGGGAATCATCCAGAAATCCTGACCGAGTATTT
>DASSBQ010000030.1:0-9166 GCA_035698625.1 Nitrospiraceae bacterium | reverse complement strand
GCCGAACTTTGACTTGCAAACAGGTGGTAGGCGACCAAAAGTGCGTGCGACTTCCCCTGCCCCTTCACTCCTTCTGCGAGTATAAGTCCCGGCGCGCTCGCTTCAGTCGCGGTGCCGAACCTGGCGCTCAGGTTCCGGAGCATGCCGCGTAGGTCTTCGGTCAAATAGGTGAGGCCCAGGCTCAGACTCGGATCTCTTTCTAGAGAGGATTTGCTACCGGAACGGATCTTTTCGAGATCTACGATACCGTCGATCTGACTGGCTTTTCTGTATCTCTTATCAAGCATGATGCGATACTATTCTAGAATTCTAGTAGTGTCAAGAATACATGGTCAAAATATAAACACATTGGTATTGTGCCGTTATCCTCATACCCGTTTCCTACGCCAATGAATGATCAACAACCTTATGCCGCTTATCTGTCACGGTAGACATGGGCCGCTACTTTCTTTAGTGCGCCATTGTTCAGTGTTTCGGGGCACGCTAGGATTTCTTCTTCAGAGACGATGGGAAAGGAATGACTGTGCTGACAATCCTTTCGGTCTAATCTTCGCTCATCCGGAGGTTCTTTTCCATGGACAACAAGGCCAAAACGACAGATCAACCGGTGCTCGCGCGAATCCAGCAACTCGTTGAAGATGAACATCGACTGTATGAACAGGGAGAAAAAGGAACAGCGGGAGAGACCGATCGTCAGTTGCTCGCCAATATTCAGGTGGAATTGGATCGCTGTTGGGACCTCTTGCGCCAACGCCGCGCGCTTCGCGGGGCCGGCCTCGATCCGGACCAGGCGCAGGCCCGTCCGGCACAGGTGGTGGAGAACTATGAACAGTAGAGGGAGAGGACGATACCTATGAAAGCTTTGCAAATCCTTCGATACGGTGGACGGGATGGAATGCAGCTCAACGAGAATGCGTCGAAACCTGCCGCCGGCAAAGGACAGGTCTTGATTGAGGTGCACGCGGCGAGCATCAATCCAATCGATTGGAAAATCCGCGCGGGATATATGAAAGAGGATCTCACGCTGACGATGCCCGCGACCTTCGGCGGGGATGTGTCCGGCGCCGTGATGGCCGTGGCAGAGTCTGTTCCGGACTTGAAAGTCGGCAGCCGGGTGTTTGGGTACGCCAGCCCTGTCGCCGAGGGCTCGGGCTCATTCGCGGAGTTTGTCGCGGCGAATGTGTCGACACTCGCGCCGGCGCCTCAGAAGGCGACCATGCTCGAAGCAGCCGCTCTGCCCCTTGTCGGAGCCAGCGCGGTGCAAGCGATCGAGACGCATATCAAGCTCCAGCGCGGGCAAACAATTCTCATCCACGGCGGAGCCGGAGGCATCGGAAGCGTAGCGATTCAACTGGCCAAGTCCCTTGGCGCCTACGTGGCGACAACGGCCGCGGCGACGACTTCGCGTACGTCAAGGAGCTGCGCGCGGATGAGGTGATCGATTATAAGAAGGAGGCGTTCGAAGCGAAGCTGGCGGACTTCGACGCGGTGTTCGACACAGTGGGCGGCGAGACGACCAAGAAATCGTTCACGGTGCTGAAAAAAGGCGGCGTTCTCGTGTCGATGCTCGGGCAGCCCGATGCCGCGGTCGCACAACAGCATGGGGTGACGGCGATCGGACAATTCACCCGGGCGACGACCGACGTCTTGAAGCGGGTCGCACAACTCGTGGACAGTGGGACCATCAGGTCGCGGATTGCCAAAGCCTTTTCTTTGGAGCAGGCCGCCCAAGCCTTCCAGCTTGCCGAGGAGGGTCACCCGCGCGGCAAAGTCCTGTTCGAAGTCAAACGGGCCTAGTCACGTCGATTCTGATTGAGAAGGAGCAAACAGATGAACCGGCGGAGATTTTTGCGGCAGAGCGCGGGTCTCATGGCGGCGGGAGCGGCTGCGCTGATTGTTCCCGGGGCCCGCGCGGAGGAGAGCGGTCCTCCGCACGATCCCATGCGCGTCCCAGGCGCCCTACCCCGTCCGTACGGCGAACGATCGCCATTTGAGAAGCAGCAGCGACTCGGCGGTGCCGGACCAGGCGCGCCGCACGGATGGGGCGCCAATGCGCCGAACAACTACAACTCGCTGACCCCCCTTCAAGATCTCCACGGCATCGTTACGCCGTCCTCGCTGCATTTTGAACGACACCATAACGGCGTCCCCGCCATCGATCCCGCCCGCCATCGGTTGCTGATCCATGGGCTGGTCGAGAAGCCGTTGATCTTCACCGTCGAAGAATTGGAACGGTTGCCCGCCTCCTCGCGGCTCGCATTTGTCGAATGCTCCGGCAATACCTGGGACGGCTGGAAGGACGCGCAGGACTATTCGGTCCAGGACACCCACGGATTGACCAGCACCAGCGAGTGGACCGGTGTGAAACTCTCCACGCTTCTTGATGCAGCCGGCATGCGCCGTGGAGCCTCTTGGATGCTCGCGGAAGGCGGCGATGCGGCAGGACTGGACCGCAGTGTCCCCCTCACCACGGAGGTCTTGGAGGAAGCGATGGTCTGCTACGGGCAGAACGGGGAAGCATTGCGGCCGGAACAGGGATACCCGTTGCGCCTCCTCCTGCCCGGCTTGGAGGGGAACATCAATGTGAAATGGCTCCGGCGGCTGAAACTGGGGTCCGCGCCCTTTATGACCCGCTGGGAGACAGCCAAGTATACGGATCTGATGCCCGATGGGAAGGCATATCAATTCACGCTGGTGATGGAAGCCAAGTCGGTAATCACCTACCCTTCCGGCCGGCAACGGATCCATCCCGGCGTTCATGAAATCAGCGGCCTCGCATGGAGCGGGAGAGGACGGGTGACAAAGGTCGATGTGAGCGTGGATGGCGGACGAACGTGGCAAGAAGCTCGACTGGAGGAACCGGTACTTCCAAAATGTCACACCCGTTTCCGTCTCTCGTGGCGATGGAACGGTCAGGAAGCCAACTTACAGAGCCGATGCACCGATGAAACGGGTTATGTCCAACCGTCGCGAGAGGCGCTCGTGAAGGTCCGAGGACACAATTCCATTTATCACTACAACGCGATTCACACATGGAGAGTGGAACGGGATGGTCTGATACGAAACGTTTCTGCATAGCAGGATGGTGACAATGTCCGCCGATTTTGCTTTCACATGGATGACTCCACAGAGGTTCAGTACTGCATTGGCGGTCCTCATCCTTGCCTGCGCTTGGCCCGGTTGGTCGACCGGCGAGATCGCCGGGAAGGATGGGATCGGCCGGCCGGCGACGGAGGAAGAGATCCGAGCCTGGAACATCGATGTCTCTTCGACCGGCGAAGGCTTGCCGCCGGGACAAGGCACGGTGCAACAGGGCTCTCGTGTGTTTGCGACGAAATGCGCGGCTTGCCACGGTCCGAGCGGCGTCGAAGGACCGAAGGATAAGCTGGTGGGCGGGCAGAATACGCTTCAGGCGGCCAAGCCGGTTAAGACCATCGGCAGTTACTGGCCCTATGCGCCGACGTTATATGACTACATCAATCGCGCCATGCCGTTTGATGCGCCGCAATCGCTCACGCCTGATGAGGTCTATTCGGTCATCGCGTGGCTGCTCTTCCAAAATAAGGTCATCGCCGAGGATACGGTGATCGACGCGCAAACCCTCCCCAAAATTCAGATGCCGAATCGGAACGGCTTTGTCGCGGACCCAAGACCGGATGTGCAGTAGCCAATCGCTGAGCGCCGAGGAAAGCGGACGTCCCGCGCCATCATAAGTACAGGTACAGCGCCGCCACGACCCCGAAGAATTCGGATGTGTTCCTGCCCCTCAGGCTAAACCAGGGGCCGGCAATGAGGCCGACATGTTGATTCCAGAAGTATTCCACCGCCGGCGCGACTGTGAGCACTTCGCTATATCCCTTTCCGACGGGCGCGGGCTCTCCCGTCACTCCAACACCCGGCGTTCCGGAATAACGGGTCGCCTCTGCAAACTGCACACTGACGTCCAGCGCCAAGATCAGACGTCGCGTGAGCGTATATTCGCCGGCGACGGTCAGGGTCGTGACTGACCCCGGTTCCACTCTGCCCTGCGTGCCGAATCCGCCCCCGTACGAATTGAATCCTTGGACGGTGACCGGTGAATAGAATCCATAGGAAGCGTTCAGGCGGCCCCTGAACACATGGCCGTCCTCCAGCCAGAACAGCTTTTGCGCGCCGATGCCGAGGGTTGTGGCAAACGATCCTCCCCCCGTCCCGCCCAAGCCCGTTCGCGTCGGGCTTAGATCGTTATAGCTTCCTGTCGGGAACGTCTCTTGAACCCAGACACGGACGTCGGGCCGCCATGAATCGTTTCGGCCTCTCACGAGTTGAAAGCCGATCTGCAGTGGAAAGTCTCCGAACCCCTCCGAAGTTTCGCTCTTCGCATAATTTCCCAGCCACTGCGGCGCAATTTCGATATCGATTCGCTCCGTCACCCCATAGATGAAGTACGTCTGCACAACCATGGTCCGAGTCGTCGTCGCCGATTGCAGCCGCCAATTGTTGTTGTACAGCCCGCCGAATCGGGTGAAGTAGAAGTAGGGTTCGACCACCATATGGCCTTGATCCATCGTGCTGCCGCGCGTGGAAAGCAGTGTGCCGGTGAACAGCAGGGCTTCCCGAGCCGACCCGCTGGATCCGGAGTCGTCCGCCCGTGCCGTGTCGAGAAGCATACAGCACGCGGCGAGCACGCTGAGAAGATACAACCGGGCCGGAGTCATACACGCTGCGAATCCTGGTTCACTTGTCCGGCTGTGCGCTGAGAAAGTTCACGGCCAGCGACGCCATGGTGCGAGTGCCGACCGTCAAGGCGCTCTCATCGACAAAGAAATCGGGACTGTGGTTCGGCGCGGCCTTCGCAGGATCCTGATCGGGCGGCGTGATGCCCAAGAAGACAAAGAGCCCGGGCGTCTCCCCCGCGAAGAAGGAGAAGTCTTCAGAAGCCCCGACCAGCGACGCCCGGCTCACCCGGCCGTCCGCCGCCCGTTCCAACACCGGCCGAAATGTTCCGGCCAGTCCTTCATCATTCACCGTCGTATCATAGATTTTGACGATCGATACGTCAGCCTTGGCTCCGGCACTCTCGGCAATCTTCTCCGCCGTGACCCGGCTATCGTGGTGGACCGCTTCTCGTACGCTGTCATCATACGTCCGAATTGTTCCAGCCATATGCACCGTATTCGGGATCACATTCCCTGCCTCTCCGCCATGAATGGTTCCAATGGTGACAACGGCGGGCGAGAGGGTGAGGTTGGCCTTACGACTCACCACGGTCTGCAGACCAGAAATAATAAGGGCCGACGTCGTGATGGGGTCAATCGTGTTCCACGGCATGCCGCCATGTCCCTGTTTCCCGGTGACGGTGATGTTGAGGGCGTCGCCGCTTGCCGTGGTCGCGCCGCTGCGATAGAAAATCTCGCCTGAGTGTCCCGGCATGATGTGCAAGCCGAAGACCGCATCCGGTTTCGTCTCAGCAAACATCCCTTCTTGGAGCATCAACTTGGCTCCCCATGTCTTTCCCGAGCCTGGCGTAAAGAGACTGGAGCCCTCCTCCGCCGGCTGAAAGATGAACTGAACCGTGCCGGGCAGGTCTTCCTTCAAGCCGACGAGCACTTCAGCCGTCGCCATCAGCATGGCAGTGTGTGCATCGTGTCCGCAGGCATGCATGACGTCGACCTCCTTCCCCCACTGCCGCCCTTTCGCTCGAGAAGCAAACGGCAACCCGGCCGGTTCCTTGACCGGGAGCGCATCCATGTCGGCGCGGAGTGCCACGGTGCGACCCGGTTTGGCGCCCTTCAGGATCCCTACCACGCCTGTGCGGGCCACACCCGTTCGGACATCCAGTCCAAGGCTGCGCAAGTGTTCCGAGACAAGATGCGAAGTCCGGTTTTCCTGATCACCGAGTTCAGGGTGCTGGTGAATATCTCTTCGCCAAGCGATAAGCTTCGCCTCAATCGATGCGGTCCGTTCTCGAATTTTCGCCTCAAGTGAGGCGCCGTCGGCCCGCGCATCGTTCGGAACCGATATGAGCATGGTCACCGCCGACATCAAGCCGGCACAACAGCGTAGACGGTGCATTGGCTCTCCCTTTCGATTCTCTCTGAAAATCAGGCGCCATGGCGGACGGAAGAAAGCCCGTCCACTCATCGGGATTCTTTATGTCTCGAACTTTTCCGCCAGAGGATCAGGACGCCCGCGACTCCGGCCAATAATGAAGCCATAAAGATGGCAATCTTGGCGGCCGCGTAGTCATCGGGACTGGAAAACGCCTGACCCGCGATGAAGAGGGACATCGTAAACCCGATGCCGGCCAGCGCGCCGGCGCCGAATAGTTGACGCCATGAATAGGCCGTCGGCTTCACCGCAATCCCGACGCGCACCGCAAGCCAGGCAGCGGAAAAGATTCCGATGGGTTTTCCGAGCACCAAGCCACAAATGATCCCCGCCATCAGGCGCCCATGCCCCTCGACCACAGCGAGCGACCAGACCACGCCGGCATTGGCTAATGCGAAGATCGGCAGCACGACGTAGCTGGACCAGGGCTCGACCGATCGAAGCAGTTTGCTGGCCGGCGATTCGACCCGATCATGGATGACATCCATGGCATGAATGGCCGGCTCCGACGGCCCGTGCCGCATGACGTCGCCGGCGCGCTTCATCTCCGCCCGCAACACCGCTTCCGCCTGCTCGATCAGCGCGCGCAGGTTTGCCGGAGGACGCGTCGGGGTAACGGCGGCAAGGATCACGCCGGCCAGAGTCGCATGCAGCCCCGAGGCATGCAGGCAGACCCACAGCACGACCCCGACGATTGCATAGGGGAGCGTACGGTACACACCCAACCGATTAAACGCCGCCAGCAGCCCGGTAACGGCAAGTGATGCCACCAGATACCGCAAGTCGATCGCGTCCGTATACAGCAAGGCGATCAGCGCGATCGCCACGAGATCGTCCATGATGACTGCGGCGGTGAGGAACACCCGCAACTCGATCGAAACCCGGTCTCCGAGCAAGACAATCAATGCCACGGCAAAGGCGGTATCCGTGGCGATCGTCATCCCCCAGCCCGCATGCCACGGACCGGGCGGGACGACGAGCAGGTAAATGAACGCCGGCGCGATCATCCCCCCACATGCGGCGAGGATCGGAAGCGCGGCGGCCCGTCTCGTGGCCAGGCGGCCCACTGTGAATTCCCGTTTGATCTCCAGCCCTACCACCAGAAAGAAAATGGTCAGCAATCCGTCGTTGATCCACTCGAGCACGGGCATGGTGAAATCACGGCCGCCGATGTGAAGACCAAAGGGCTCGTGCCACCAGGAAGCGAATGTCGAACCGAGCGTCGAATTGCTGAGCAGAACCGCCACGACCGACATCAGCAACAACGAGAGACCGGCTGACGGCGCCCATCGAACGAAATCCACCGTCGCGGTGTGAAGGCGATGCCCCAACGAGCCCAACATGGCCTCGGCCAGCGAACTCTCATCCCATGGCCCCTCGTACCGGCGGTTGTTCAGATAAAAGGTCGGCGTTTCCAGCACACCGCTGTGCTGTGCGCTCCGAACGTCCTCCGTGACTCGATCATCGGCAGCGGCTCGCGTCGCCACATCCCACGCGTCGCGCGGCGGCAGATCGAACTCCGAGGCAATCCGTTCGAGGTCTCCTTCATGTAACGTCGGCCCTTGCTTCATCAGAGCATCGTGAATCGGCCAAAATCGGCCGGTCGTCTTTGACGCATATTCGGCAAGCTCGGCGGCTCGCTCGGCCTCGTCGCTGCCTGGAATGGGCCGATGCCGAAACACGTATCGCATTCGGTCGCCGAACCGATCGCGCAGCCCGGCAATGATTTCGTGCGCGGCATGGCAATAGGGGCAGGCATAGCTACCGTACTCGACGAGGGTCATGTCGGCATTGGAGGTTCCGAGGATGTGATCACGCGTGCTATCGATAGGGCGATCCAGCTTCGTCGCGTTTGCATGGGTCATACGTGATTATCCGTCGCGAGAATCAGGAAAACGGCGGCGATCTCCTTATACCATCTCTGGAAACATTAACGGAACGCCGTCCCGACAACCGAGAGAATCGTTGATGCTTTTTTTGTCCGATCTTCAGGTTGATCTGAACCTGAACCGGGCGCAAGATGGCATTTGGCACAAACCGACGCGATCGAGAATGAGGGGTGTACCTATGGGACATGACGTACCGACTCAGGCCCCTACTACCGACCAAGATACATGGCCGAGTTTACCTTTGGCAGCCTGGCAGGACACGTACGCCACCTTGCACATGTGGCTGCAGATTATCGGCAAAATCCGACTGGCGCTGGCGCCGATGATCTGTCATTGGTGGCAGGTCACGCTGTACGCGACGCCGCGCGGGCTCAGCACTTCTCCGATTCCGTATGGGACACGGCTCTTTCAAATCGATTTCGATTTTTTGGACCATCAGCTTGTGATTGAAACCGCGGACGGCGCCAGGCAAATCCTGGCGCTCCGGCCGCAATCCGTAGCGGACTTCTATGGCGAGTTGATGGAGGCTTTGAACTCGCTCGGTATTGAGGTGCGCATCTGGACGACGCCGGTCGAGGTGGAAGACCGCACCCCGTTTGAGCAGGACCGTCATCACGCCGCCTATGATCCCGAGTATGCGCAACGAGCCTGGAGAATTTTGCTGCAAGGCACCCGGGTCTTAACGCATTTTCGCTCCCGGTTTATCGGCAAGGTCAGCCCGGTGCATTTTTTCTGGGGCGCCTTTGACCTCGCGGTGACGCGCTTTTCCGGCCGCCCGGCGCCGCAGCATCCCGGCGCGCCTAATCTGGCGAAATTCGTGGCGCGCGAGGCCTACTCGCATCAAGTGAGCAGTTGTGGATTCTGGCCCGGCGGAGGCGCGGTGGATCAGCCATGTTTCTATGCCTACGCCTATCCGGAACCGGAGGGGTTTGACACCTACTCTGTCCGGCCAAACGAAGCCTTTTATAGCCGGGACCTCAGAGAGTTTCTACTCCCCTACGAGGCGGTGCGCAAAGCGCCTGATCCTGACCGTGTCCTGCTCGCGTTTCTGCAAAGCACGTATGAAGCGGCGGCCGATCTGGGCAAGTGGGACCGGGCTGGGCTGGAGCGGAGGAGCACATGATTGAGACGCAGAATGGAGCGCCGATCGAAGAACTCAACGCAAAAAGGAGATGCGCCTATGGCCA
>DASSBQ010000029.1:0-3933 GCA_035698625.1 Nitrospiraceae bacterium | reverse complement strand
TCCATACTCGTAGCATAGGAGAGCCGGATATGGTCTGGGCTCCCAAACGGCTCGCCCGGCACGACGGCGACCTGCGCTTCCTTCAGCAAATAGGTAGCCACATCGGACGCCGAGCTCAGCGGGCCGCTTTTTGCGCGACGGTTCAGGATGCCGGCTATATTGGGAAACGCATAGAAGGCTCCGCTGGGCATCCGGCAACTGATCCTGTTGATTTTGTTGAGTCGTTCGACCATCACGCGCCGGCGCCGGTCAAATTCCTTGACCATCTCGATGGTGAAAGAATCCCCCAGCCGGCATGCAGCGACGGCCGCTTTCTGCGAAATCGAACAAGGATTCGAGGTGCTCTGGCTTTGAATATTCCCCATCGCCGTAATGAGATCTTTCGGCCCTGCAGCGTACCCGATGCGCCATCCCGTCATGGCATAGGCCTTGGAGACACCGTTGATGACGACCGTGCGCGCCGCTACTTCCGGACCCAGCGACGCAATACTGACATGTCGGCTGTCGTCGTACAGGATTTTCTCGTAAATCTCGTCAGAGATGATGACGAGGTCATGCCGCAACGCCACGGCAGCGATGCCTTCAAGCGTGCGCCGATCATAGGTCGCCCCGGTTGGATTACAGGGTCCGTTGACGATAATGGCCTTCGTACGCCCGGTCACCCGCTGTTCGAGCTCGGCTTCGTGAATGGCATACCCGTCGGCTTCGCGCGTCGGCAGCAGAACCGGCGTGGCATCATTGAGCAGCACTTGATCCTGGTAGGACACCCAGAACGGCGTGGGGATGATGACTTCGTCACCGGCTTCCAGAAGGGCTTCCGCCACATTATATAAGGAATGTTTCGCCCCGCACGACACGAGGATCTGCGACTTCTCATAGCGCAGTCCTTGTTCGGCCTGGAGCTTGTCTGCAATGGCGCTCCGCAATTCATCGATCCCGGACGATGGTGTGTACTTCGTGAACCCCGCACGAATGGCGGCTTCGGCTGCGGCTTTAATCGGAGCGGGCGTATCGAAATCCGGCTCGCCGGATGCAAAATCAATCACATCGACCCCCTGCGCCGCCATCGCTTTCGCCGTAGCGGTAATGCTCAAAGTGGGAGAGGGAACCACACGTGCCGCGCGTGCTGCGAGTTTCATGCTTTCAGCCCTCGAATCCGTTCCTGAAGACGTTGTGCCACGACCGGATGCAGAAAATCCTTCAATGATCCGCCATGCGTCGCCACATCCTTGATGATGCTGGAGGAGAGATAGGAATATTCCTCGCTCGGCATGAGAAAAACGGTCTCGACCGTTTCGGCCAGCTTGCGATTGATGAGCGCCATCTGAAACTCATGTTCGAAATCCGAAATCGCGCGCAACCCTCTCAGAATAGCATGGGCGCCGCACCGCTGCACGAAATCCACGAGCAAGCCCTCAAACACCGTGACCTCGACGTCGGGCATATCTTTCGTGACCAATCGGACCATTTCAAGCCGCTCGGCGAGATTGAAGAGCGAATGCTTACTGGGATTCGGCGCGACCGCCACGATCACCTTCTCAAAAATGCGAAGACCGCGCGTGAGGATATCGGTGTGCCCATGCGTAACGGGATCGAATGTGCCGGGATACACGCCGATTTTCATGACACCCCCGACGATTCTGCTTCCCCCCGGTGCAAGACGCTCAGCGCCGTGTCGCCATAGTCGTATCGGCGGACCAGGCGAAAATCGCCCATCCGCGCTGGAAGAACCGTTTTCTTCGCATGCTCCAGAACCAGCAGCGCCCGAGCGGCGAACGCGTTCGCCGGAACCAGCGCAAGGGCGGCGATCAACTCGGCCGTATCGGCATAGGGGGGATCGGCCAATATGATATCGACAGGGTGCGGCCAGTAACCGGCGCGGCGCAAGTACGATTCGACCCGACAAGCGCAGACTTCAACAACAGGAGCGTCAGAGCTACGACAGCGTTCGAGGTTCGTTTGCAAAATTCGGCCGGCTGCTCGGTCTTGCTCCACGAACGTTATATGGGCGGCTCCTCGGCTCAACGCCTCGATGCCTAACGCGCCCGTTCCCGCATAAAGGTCCAGGACCCTGGCTCCAACAATTCGGCCGCCGATGATGGAGAAGAGCGCTTCCTTAACCCGATCTGAAGTGGGACGGAGCGCATGTCCACTAGGCCCCAGGAGGCGACGGCCCCGGTGTACACCCGCAATGACGCGCATAACGTTTAAGGGGAGAGTCTCGCTTTCATGCAGGAAGTCACTCTAACACAGCGTTTTTGAAGGGGTCAAGCGGATGGAGGAGCGGGAGCAACCTGCAGCGTTGTCAACGTCCGCGTCGCTTGCGAGTTACTAGCGAAAGACACGGCGCGAGGCGTACGGCAGGAGAAATGCGGAGCCGCGCGCGATCGCTTTGACGACCTAGTGGTCGCTCGCTATAATGACACCCGAATTCGTCCGACTCGGGAGCGGCAAACGAAGGGTCGAGAGGACGAAGCGCCTTCCTCCGATATCACTTCGGAGCGATAGGCTTATCCAAGTTATCGCGTCGCGACGGTTTGCGTTTCACGCGCCGCGAGACTCTTCCGGCGGTTGGCGGAAATGGTGCGATCGATGATGGCGCCGCAGTTGATGCATTTCCAGGCATAGAAGATGAGAAAGAAATCAGAAAATCTCTCCAGCATCATCAGGCCTTTGCACTTTGGACATTCCATGTTAGCCCTCCTCGGTGGTGACGTTGACGACTGTAGGCAATCCCAAGCAAGACCTGCACCAAATTGTCGATTTTCTATTTATCAACGACTTAGATCTGAAACTCGGTGCTTCTCCCCCCAGAGATGCGCCAATGTGCCAGTACAAAAACGTTCGAGGTGACAGTTTTCTGTCGCAGAGAGCCGGAATGGAACAAAAGCACGGCGGCCTCGGCATCAGTGATTGGCCCAAGGCCGAGCGGCCACGCGAACGCCTGCTCAAGCACGGACCCGATGCCCTGTCGGACGCCCACCTCCTCGCTATTTTATTGAGGGTTGGACGACGCGACGCGTCTGCCGTGGAAGTGGCGATGGACATTCTTCATGAGGTCCGCGGCATTTCGGGTCTCGTCCATTGCGGCCTGGAGGAGTTGTGCGCCATCTCCGGTGTCGGGCCGGCCAAGGCCGCCCAGCTCAAGGCCGCGCTGGAGCTCGGACGCCGGGCGATCGCCGCGCCGCTTTCCACTGGGATTCGAATCTCGTCCAGCGCAGATCTCTTTAAGCACTTTCACCCCCGGCTCCGAAACTTGCGCCATGAAATTTTCACCATTGTTCTCTTGGACGCCAAGAATGCAATTATTCGAGACGCGACAATTTCAGAAGGCACATTGACGCATAGCCTGGTCCATCCCAGGGAAGTGTTCCAGTTGGCCATCCGGGAATCGGCGGCCGCGGTGATCCTGCTTCACAATCATCCCAGCGGTGATCCGACGCCCAGCCAAGAAGATCGCCTGCTGACATCACGGCTGGTCGGAGCGGGGCAACTCCTTGGTATCCGGATTCTGGACCACTTGGTTGTTGGAGACGGCCGTTATGTCAGTTTTGCCGATCAGGGCTGGATTGAGCCGCCGGCGGCGAGCACCGCCTGATTCAGGAAGGAACCGACGAAGCATTGGCGAGATCGACGGAGGGTTGAGCGGAACGTCCGAATAAGCGACCATTCACCCAATACCACTGCTCGCCGGACGACATCGAGCGGCCCGGCGACAATCCGAGGAGGTTCATCATGCGAGTCTCTTCCATGGAATCCATCAGAAATGTCGCTGTGGTATCTCATGCCGGGTCGGGAAAAACCTCGCTGGTCGAAGCAATGTTGTACTCGGCAGGGGGCGTCCCGCATCTGGGGGCGGTCATAAACGGGACCTCAGTCTGTGATTTCGAACCCGAAGAGATTCACCGTCATACCTCGCTGAGCACCAGCGTC
>DASSBQ010000028.1:0-4061 GCA_035698625.1 Nitrospiraceae bacterium | reverse complement strand
CCGGCGTCGGAGGATTCGGGTGGCTCCTCCTGTCCTTCCCGGAACAATTCCTCGATTATCTACATGTGCCTGCCTATGGCCTTCTCGCGTGGCTCGGTATAACCGGATTGTCAAGGCGTGGATGGTCCCTGTTCTCCGCCCTTACCGCCGCCTCGCTCTCTACGCTGGTCTTCGGGTTATGGACGGAGACTTTGCAAGTTTCGGTGCCCGGGCGCGGTCTCGAATTGCAGGATGTCATACTCGATGGAATCGGGATTGTAGCCGCTGACATCGTCGCGTTCAGGCGATCAGCCCGCTTGAGGTTGGCCAGGGGACGCTATAGCCGATCAATCACCACGTTGGAGGACCCTGCATGACTGCCGACATGATGCCGAATTTCCGCGCCCGCATCGCCTCACGCCAACTCATCCGCTGTCCGATTGTCTATACCGACGGCGTCTTCTGCGCTACAGGGACAGTGGAGGATCTGACGTCTCTTGGCATTCGTGTGCGTGGAACCCAGCCCGTGAAGGTCGAGATGAGCTTGGTGGTCTTTTTCATACCCCCCGGAAACGCCGCCACCTTGGCCATTCGGCGCGGAACTGTGCGGTGGATCGAAGGAGGAACATTCGGCATTCACCTTACCGAAGTCTCACCCGCTTCCCATGCGGAATTGAGCCGACTTGCCGCCATCCATCTTCCCGGCCTCTGGTCGAATCTGAACTAGCGGGTCGGCAAAGCTATCCGGCCGGCCCGGCTCTCTGTATTGATTGACAGCCATGGCATTGTCCTGTATGGTGTAGCTGTCACTGTCGAGACGGCTCGGCGACTGTGCCGTAGAATTAACTACCGAGCCTCGTCATCGCAGCGTGTTCAGATTCTTCTAGGAGCGGATTCCTTCCTGGTTCTCCCTTCCTGTCCTCTGACCCCGTCTTCATGCGATGCCAGCAGGATTCTGATCAGCGGCTTATCGCCTCAACAGCGCGTACGGGCTACCGCACCATCATGGTGACGGATGTTCCGTTGTATGCGCCGCCGCCAAAGAAGGCGGCCGCGAATCCTGCCTACAATCTCACAAAGGAGTGTTTTCTGTGTTGACGTCTACTACTGTGCCCTCCTCTTCACCCATCCTTCCCTCGGTTTCCAACGGTGTGACATTCCAATCACTCGGCTTGACGGACGCGCTATTGCGCGACCTCGCGGGCGCCGGCTACAAAGAGCCGACACCGATCCAGGCGCAGGCAATTCCCGCATGCCTGGAAGGGCGGGATGTGCTCGGATGCGCGCAAACCGGCACCGGCAAGACCGCCGCGTTTGTCATTCCCATGGTCGAGCGGCTGGCGAAGCTGCCCTCCGGGACGCCGAAAGGGTTGATTCTTGCCCCGACCCGGGAGCTGGCATTCCAAATCCAACGCACGGTGCAGCAGTTGGGCCGTAGCCGGCGCGTGTCCGCCACCACCGTCGTCGGCGGGGAAGACATGAGTGCTCAAGTCCGCGGTTTGCGACAACATCCGACGATCGTTGTTGCGACGCCCGGCCGCCTGCTGGACCACATGTGGAACGGAACGATCAATCTGGCCGGGTTTACGATCGTCGTCCTCGATGAAGCGGACCGCATGCTCGATATGGGATTCGCGCCCCAGCTCAATCAGATTCTCGAGGCGTTGAACGAGGAGCGGCAGACCCTGCTCTTTTCCGCGACGATGCCTGCCGACCTGTCGGCACTGGCGCGAGCCGGACTGAAGAACCCCGTGCAGGTGATGGCGGATCGGCCGGCCACCGCGGCTCATCGCGTGACTCAAACGGTGCATCACACGAGTCATGGAGAAAAGACGTCGCTGTTGCTCAGAATTCTTGCCGAGCCCGGCGACAGCGTCTTGGTGTTTACGCGTACAAAGCATGGAGCGGATCGGCTGGGCCGATTTCTCGAAAAGGACGGACACCGTGTTGCCGTGCTCCACGGAGATCGGCGCCTGTCCCAGCGCCGTGCGGCTCTCGAAGGATTTCGCCGAGGCACATACCGCGTGCTCGTGGCGACCGATATCGCCGCTCGCGGGATCGACGTCGCCAATATCGGCCATGTCATCAATTACGATCTGCCCAATACACCGGAAGACTACGTGCACCGGATCGGTCGCACCGGGAGGATGAAGGCTACCGGCCGCGCCACCAGTTTCGTGACGGTGGAAGATCACTACCAATTCCGCGCGATTGAAAAATTGCTGGGGACCTCCGTTCCCCGCGCGGCGGGAAGTCCGCCTCCTGCACATCGACCGGCTGGACCGCCGGCAGGGCGTCCCAACCGGCCTCGTCAAGAAGGCCGCCGTCGTCCCTACGGAAACCATCGCCCTGCAGGCAGCTAGCAAGGCAGGAAGCGACCCTGCGGTGATGGCACGCGCCGCATCATCGCGGGGATTCTTCCCGGGCGTCGGCCCTTAAATCGTCCGCGATGTGCGCCAAGTTCTTCGGGTACAGCACGATTTCAATTCGCCGGTTGGAGGCCTTTCCGTCCTCTGAGTCGTTGGCCGCGACCGGTCTCGTCTCAGCATAGCCTGCCGCCGAAATCAGACCGCGCTCGACTCCACCCTCTTCAACCAGATACCGTACGACGCTGGTGGCCCGCGCTGTCGACAGTTCCCAATTCGTTGCGAACTTGTCACGAAGCCGCGTGCCGATCGGGACATTGTCCGTGTGGCCTTCGATCCGAATCTGCTTGTCGGAGACATCCTTTAAAACATCCCCGACCTGTTTGAGAACTTTTAACCCATCCGGTTTGATCTGTGCCTGTCCCGAGTCGAACAGCACCTTCTCGACCATATTAATGCTCAGGCGGTCGCGTACCTGCTGGATCGTAATGGTGCCCTTATTGATTTCATCTTGCAGCGACGCCGTCAAATCGGCGTGCGCTTTCGTCAATTGTTCTATTTCCTGTTCCTTTGCGAGGCGCTCCTTCTCAAGCCGCTCCTTTTCCGCCGCCTCCTTTTTGAGGCGGTCGGCATCGTCCTGGAGCTGCGCAAGAAGTTTCTGCTGTTCCTCGGTGAGCTGCGACTGTTTGTCCTTGAGTTGATCCCGCTCCCGGGCCAAACCTGTCATTTCTTCCGTCAAGGCGGCGACCCTCTGTGTCAAACTGTCATTCTCCGCTTCTCCTGCTTTGAGTCGATCGGCTTCCTGTTGGAGCCTTGCTTGCAGTTGCTGATGCTCTTCCGAAAGGCGCGCATGGTTCTCCTTGAGTTGGTCTCGCTCCCGGCTGAGTCCTGCCGCCTCCTCCGCGGAGGCCGCGAGTTGTCTGGCAAGGTTGTCCTTTTCGGCTGCAGCCGTGCGCAGCACGGTCAGTTCTTGTTCTTGATCAGCCGCGGTCTGCCGTTGTTTTGCGATGTCCTGCTCCCGTTCGCGCAGTGTTGTCTCAAGCTCATTGACGCGCGCCGATACCGCTTCCAATTCACTTGCCCGCTTCTGCAATTGAACGATTACATCTTTGGCTGTCGTTGTGCCGCTGAGGAGGCTGCGGTTTTCATCTTGGAGAGAGCCGATCTGGGAGGTGAGCGCCGTCACCTGTGTCCGAAGCTCATGTTCTCGATCCCGCCCCGCGGTGAGGGCGCCGGCAAGGTCATCCCGCTCCTTTTCGATCGACGCAAGACGCGCCCGAGTGTCTTCCCCTTCTTTTTCCAACTCGGAGATGCGGCTCCGAGCCGTGTGCCTCTCTATTTCCAACGATCCGATACGGCCCTCCGCCGCGCTCTTTTCCTGGCCGAGTGCGATGGCGCGGCCATTCGCCTGTTTAAGTGCCGCTGCCTGTTCATGTGAAGCGCGCTGGAGATCCGCCAGTTCCGACTGCGAAGAAGCCAGACTCGTTTGGGCGTCGCTGAGTTGTTGCGACAATCTGTTCCGCTGAGCCTCGTTTTCTTCAGCCGTTGCGGCCGCCTCCCTCTTATAGGCCTCGAGTTCATGGCGACTCTGAACCGTCGCATGACGTGCTTCGTTCAGCTCACCCAGGGCTCGCGAGTGCGTATTGTGGGATACACAGGCGGAAGTCATCGAGAGACAAATAATCAATGCCGGCGCAAACGCACGTATCATGAGCG
>DASSBQ010000027.1:0-4071 GCA_035698625.1 Nitrospiraceae bacterium | reverse complement strand
GGATCCGGCAGAACTGGAACGAGTTGAAGAACTCGGCGAGGAAGTCGGCGCGTTGCTTCGCCTCGCGCAAACTGATCTGTTCAGCGAACAGATGAAACTCCGAGGGATGACGCTGAAAGAGATGATTCCCCCTGTGGCCCGCGCTAGGCTTGATCTGACGGCGCTACGCAAGCAACTGGAGCAACTCGGCGTCTTGATGGAAAAACGGGATGCCGCCGAGTATGAGGAAGCCGGACGGGAAAGCCTTCTCATTCAAGACGCTGAGGAAGCAATTGCAAAAGGAGCCCGCCCGTACAATCCTCCAGCGGGAGCCAAGACCGGCATTGAAATCGGAGTTACTCCATCGGCGGGAAAAGACATCGGAAAAACTCCGACCAGCGGAACGGCAATCGGCGCCGAAGGTCTCAGCGGTCCAAAGATCGGTGTGAATCCAAAGAGCGGAAGAGAAATCGGCGTCACTGGACCAACAGGATTTGAAATCGGCGCCACCGGCCGTGCGGGTCCCGACGTCGGCGAATCGACGCTGAACGGCACAACTTCGTCATCCGCCGGCTCGACCTTGCCTCAATCCACGATCGGATCAACGTTGCAGGATTCCACCATCGGATCGAATATCGGAACATCGACGACCGGATCCTCACTTCGGGATTCTTCGGTGGGTTCTACTCTCAACGGCTCGTCGGTCGGATCCTCGCTTCAGAATCGCGGGACCGGGCCGCAATAGCCTGTGTCTAATCCGTCGCACATTCATATCTCTGAATGCCCGCGCTCTTAATCATTCGACGACTTTCATAGCCGGCATCTTCTCCCACAGTTCCCCATGATTCTGGCTGCGATACAACCCACTCCCATTTGTTCCAGCATACCAGACTGCGGCATCGGACGGACTCTGCGCCAAGGACCGTATGTTTTTAGTAGCTAATCCTTCATTCAAAAGTTTCCACGTCACGCCGCCATCCTCACTGCGGGAGATTCCCTCCCGGCCGGCCAGATAGATCACGCCCTTGCGGCTGCGATCAAGAACCATCGTGATGATCATCTGATCATGCAGGGATTCGCCGATTCGCGTCCAAGACTTCGCCGCGTCGACCGACTTATAGAGCCCGCTCAACGTCGCGGCATACACCGTGTCCGGCTCAAAGGCATCCACTTGCACCGCGGTGACGTTCAACGCGCGTGATGATTTGATCATTTCTGGAGCAACCAAGCCGTTATTGGCTTTTTCCCAATGTCCAGCCCGATCAACGGACCGATACACGCCGCCGCTGGTGCCCGCATACAACATCGTCGGGCGAGTCGGATCCAAACAGAGAGTAACCACCATCAAGACCTCTTTCATGCCGTCCATCCGCTTGACCCAGGTGTCTCCGCCGTTGGTCGATTCGAACACCCCCATCGTGGTCGCAGCAAAAAGATGCGTGTTCTCAGCCGGATTGAACACGAACTGATTGACGACCGAGGAAATGGTGGCATCGTCCAGTCCCGCGCGCTGCGAGACCCAGCGCTGCCCTCCGTCATAGCTCTTGTACACAGCGTCGCCCTTGGTGCCGGCATAGATGGTGGCCGGATAGGCCGGATCAACGGCCATTGAAATGACCCGCGAATGGCTCATGCCTTTGGAAAGATTTTTCCATGTCCGGCCGCCATCGCGCGTTTTGTAGATATAATCGTTTGTGGCGATATAGAGAATGTCCGGATTTTTCGGGTGGAGTTCAATGACGACGATCGGGTCGCTGCCATTGCAACCGGCGAAGGCGAGTACGAATAGGAAGAAGAGAAGACACAGCGAATTTGCCATAACCAGTATTTAGTACAGGTCTCTCACCGTTTCCCGACTAGCGATAATTCGCGAACTGCAAATCGATTCCGAAATCCTTTCCCTTTAAGAACGCGATCGCCTGTTGGAGCTCGTCCTTGCTCTTACTCACAATGCGCACCTGTTCGCCTTGAATTTGTGCCTGGACCTTCAGTTTGGAATCACGCACCTGTTTGGCGATGTCTTTTGCCTTCTCGGTCGAAATGCCGCTTTGAATCTTCACGACCTGGCGGACCGTGCCGCCCAGAGCCTCCTCCACCTGGCCATAGTTCAATGCTTTCAGGGACACCTGACGCTTCACGCACTTGTTCTTGATGATCTCATTCACAGCATTGAGCTTATAGTCGTCGTCCGACAGTACGAGCAGTTCCTTCTCTTTTTCCTTGAGCGTAATCTCCGTCTTTGAATCTTTGAAGTCGAACCGCTGTTTGATCTCTTTCGTCGCCTGATCCACGACATTTTTAATTTCCTGCATGTTTACTTCGGACACGATATCAAATGAGAACTGATCAACCATCGTCTCCTCCTCAGATGTTACACCTGTCCTTTGTCCCCCGGGGCGTTGAATTCATCAGAGACTGGGCGTTCACAAGGCACAGCAGCCTCACCGACTCGGCGGGGTTCACAACCATAGCGTGCCCTATTCGGCACGTCGTGAACCTCGCGCCCGTGCGCAGCGTAAGACGGCTTCTTCGTCGCCTCGTGCGCCTAACAACAGCCTCCGCCCGGCAGATGGAAGCCATCCCGAGCATTCACCGTCGTCTGCACCCGCCCAGCTGAACCTCCTCCGGCTGTGGCAATCACCTCGCTGCTTGTGAAAGGCCGTTTCAAGATGACATACCCATACCATTTCATCATGCTATCACCCAGGACAATAGCCCCGAGCACGGCGACCAGCCCAACCAATGCCGCATCGAGGTACAGAGGAAAAGCTGAACTCCCGGCGGTCATACTCGAAGCTTTGGCCATGAACATGCCGAACATTTCATACGAGCCGGTCAACGTGATCGCGCCTACGAACGTCATCGGCACGGCGGTGACCCACAGAAATTGGGATTTCCACATCTTGATCAAGACCGTCGTCCCGATGCAGAGCGCCAGCGTTCCGAGCAATTGATTGGCGGCGCCGAACATCGGCCAAATCGTAGAAATATTTCCCGTTCCGATCAAATAGCCCCAGGCCCCGACCACCAGGCCGCTACTCAACAGCACGCCCGGCCACCAATTCATCCGGCGGAACGGCGTATAGATCCGGCCGCCCATCTCTTGAATGAGATACCGCGCCACGCGCGTTCCAGTATCAATCGTCGTCAAAATAAAGAGCGCCTCGAACACCAAGGCAAATTGGTACCAATAGGCCATCAGTCCCGCCATGCCGGGCAGCGCGGCAAAGATCGAAGCCATGCCGACCGCGAGCGAGACCGCCCCGCCGGGCCGTCCCGCCACATCGGTTTCCACCAATCGGGATAACTCCTCGATCCGCGCCGGGGCAAATCCCATTGAAGCCAGCATGTCCTGCGACAAGGTCGTATTGATGGCCAGATAGTCTCCCGGCATGAGTACCGAAGCCGCGATCAAAGCCATCACACCCACAAAACTCTCCAGTAACATGGCCCCGTACCCGACAGTCGCCTGGCTTTCGCGCTCAATCATTTTTGGCGTCGTGCCGGATGACACGAGGGCATGGAAGCCGGACACGGCCCCACAGGCAATCGTAATAAACAGGAACGGGAACAGCGTCCCGGGAATAATAGGGCCGCCGCCCGAGGCAAATGCGGTCACTCGCGGCATCTCGATTGTCGGCGCCATCAGGATCACGCCGAATCCCAAGAGAAACACGACTCCAAGCTTCATAAATGTCGAAAGGTAGCCGCGCGGCACAAGGAGCATCCATCCCGGCAAGACGGAAGCGAGAAATCCATAACCGGCCAAGAGCCACACCAAGGTCGGCCTGTCATACTCGAACCAACCCGCCATCGAAGACTGAGCGACGACGCGGCCGAACAAGACCGACGCCATCAATAGAGCCACACCAAGAAGGGACACTTCCGCGATGCGGCCCGGCCGGAAGCGTTGCAGGTAAAAGCCCATAATGAACCCGATGGGAATGGTCATCGCGATCGTGAAGGTCCCCCACGCGTTCCGGTACAGAGCATTGACCACAGCAAAACCGAGACCCGCCAATGCGACAACCACGATGAACAACACCGCCACGGCGGTGGCTGTCCCGGTCACGGAGCCCAGTTCACTCTGCG
>DASSBQ010000026.1:0-7613 GCA_035698625.1 Nitrospiraceae bacterium | reverse complement strand
GTCCATCCCTTGGGCGAGACCTGACCTGCATTTTAGCCCAGGATTGTCTTCAGGATAATTTTGCCTTCTTGACGAGCATGTATGATGACGCCATCGGTCTGGCTACCTCGAAGGGCGTCCTGCTCTATTCCTTGCGTACGGAACGGCTCACGGATGCCGACTTGGCCTTCCGCGTCAAAGTCGACGGAGTGTCGCGGCTCGATTCGGCTTACGCGCCGCAGATTCACGATCTCATGGCGCTCTACCAAACTTCCAACGTGCTGCTGGATCAGAATCGTGTCTGGTCGTGGAGAGAATATGGCCATCGCTTATAGCCGGCTGATCGGTTAATGTGATCAGCGGCGGCCCGGCTCCCACGGAATGTCGCGGACCCATGAAAATCGCATTTATCATCGAACATCTCGATCCGAATCGCGGGGGCATGGAGCGGTCGGCGGTGGACTTTCTTACCGAGCTGGCCGACCTGGGGCCGGAGATCCACGTGGTGACGCAGACCGGCGCGTGGGATCACCCCGGCATACGAGTGCATCAACTCGGCGTGGCCGGATGGACGGACGAAATGCAATACCGGGGCTTTGTCGACCGCGCACAACGGTTTCTTGCGAGCCAGCCATGGGATGTCGTTCATGCCGTGCGCCCCTGCCTCTCGTGCGACATGTATCAGCCGCGAGGCGGCATTGTGAAGGCGGGTCAGGAGCGTACCGTGGCGACCAGGCGGAATGGCGTGGCCCGGCTCATGCGCCACGTGGGCTTGTTGTTCGACGCAAAAGAGCGGTTGCTCGCGTCCCTTGAACATCGGTTGTTGGCCGGGCCGTCGCCGCCGATCGTCGTCGTGCCAAGCGCATATGTGCGGAGGCAGGTGGAAGAACGGTATCGGCTGCCCGATGAACGCATTAAACGCGTATTCAACGGTGTCCGGATCACGCTGCCGGACCCTGACGAGCGGGAATTGATCCGCCGGCGGGTGCGGGACGACGTCGGCTTTCCGGTCGACGCATTGGTGGCGATCTTTGTCGGCCATAATTTCAGGCGGAAAGGTCTGGCTCGCATGATCGAAACCATGACCAGGCCGTCCGCGCAAGGCTGGCATCTGCTCGTCGTCGGACGTGAGGCGACGGGCTATTATGAGCGCTATGCCCAGCAGCTACGGGTCAGGGACCGGGTACGGTTTCCGGGGAGCCGGGCTGAAGCGTGGGATTTCTATTGCGCGGCCGATGTCTGTGTCTTGCCCACCTATAACGATCCCTGTTCACGGACGATTCTTGAAGCGCTCTCGCTGGGTCTCCCCTGCATCACGACCGCCTATGATGGATCGTCCGAATGCATCACAGATGGAGATCACGGTTTCGTCATCGATTCGCCTGAATCCGTCGATGCGCTGGCCAACGCGCTTGATAAGTTGCGGGATGCCTCCACGCGGCAGCACATTTCCGAACAAACCATCGCGTTGCGTCCGTTTCTCTCGATGCGGCGACACGCGGCGGAAATCCTGGCTCTGTACCGTGAAGTCGCGGCGATTCGATCTCGCTGAGAGGGAGCGCCAGACGTAGAGGCAGATACTCCGGACCCGCCATTGCATTAGAAATATTCATGAATGATGCGGGTTAACAGGTCGCACTTGTTGCTCTTGACGCGGCAGTCCCGGCTCCATCATTCTCTGGCCGGCGATTTTGGGCGCCGGGACCACGGCCGATGGACCTGGATGGTTCGGCAGTGCGGCGCCGATTCCAACCTTGATGTCATTTTGATGGATCCGGATGCGGTATTGGCCGCAAGGGCCGAGTTCATCAAGTCGACCGACTGTTCCACGATCGGCCGCGTTGCGGGATATGTGATCAAAACCTGGGTGTCCCATGGAGCGGGTGGTTGGCTTAAAGATTGTGTTCGAGGGCCGCGAGCGGAGCGGGCCGGTTTGAAAGCCCTGGAATTGCTCGATGCCGGTATCCCGACCGCCGAACCCTTGGCATGGGGTCGCGGCAGAGGATGGGACAGGAAGGCCCGGAGTGTTCTGGTGATGAAGGAGCTAACGGGGACGGTCGATCTCGGGCAATGGAAGGGGGATCGTCTTCAGATGAGCGGACGATTCGGTCGCCTGATCGGCATTCTCCATCGAAGGGGGTTTACCCATCGAGACCTCAAGCCGACCAATCTGCTGCTCACTCCTGACGGGAGTCCGTATCTGATCGACTTGGACGGTCTCCGTCGGCCTGGGTCGGTCTCCCGTCACCGCGCTGTCGCCGATCTTGTCAAACTGGCTCGGCGCATGGTGGAGCTGTCGACTCTCTCACCGAAGGAGGCGTCGCGGTTTGTGGCCGGATACGCGTCGGAGAGGGGCGGACCGTCCCGGCGAAACTGGTGGAAGAGCCTGAAGGCCGATGCGTTGTGCTATCGGGAGTTTCGACCGCGCTCCCGTTCAAGCCGGTGAAACAAAAAAAGTATCTGCCGAAAGGTGTGAGTGAGATGGAGGAAACGTCCGCATGAACAGAGTTCCGGTCTCCGCAGTCGTGATTGCTTATAACGACGAACCGAACATGGAGGCGTGCCTCGAGTCCGTGACGTGGGCGGACGAGATCATCGTGGTCGACTCGTTCAGCACCGACCGTACGGAGGCCATCAGCAAGCGATTTACCGACAAGGTGTTCCAACATGCCTTTCACGGATTCGGCCGCCTGCGCAATGAGGCGATCGCTCACGCCGCGCATGAGTGGGTCTTCAGCCTGGATACGGATGAGCGGGCTACGCCGCAGTTACGGGACGAGGTCCGCCGGACATTGGATGGAGGCCCTTCCTCTCACGCCTATTTCGTGCCGCGCAAGAACTATTTTCTGGGGCGGTGGATCAAACATTGCGGATGGTATCCCGATTACCGCCAGCCGCAGCTCTTCCTAAAAAGCCGTCTCCGATACCGTGACGAGCTTGTTCATGAGAGTTTCGATTTGGACGGGCGCATCGGCTACCTCGCCAGTCCCGCGCTGCAATATCCATTCAGAGATATCGATCATTACCTGGCAAAGCAAGACCGGTATTCCGATTTGATGGCGCGGCGCATGCTGGAGCAGGGCCGGCGTTTCTCGCCGCACCAGCTCGTGACCCATCCCTGTTTTACGTTTCTCAAAATGTATATCGGGCGACGAGGCTGTCGCGACGGGGTTCCAGGTCTGATTCTGTCCAGCCTCTATGCCTATTATACCTTTATCAAATATGCGAGGTTCTGGGAACTGCGGCGCGACCGAGAACCCCGGACCCTTTCTGTCTCTGCTCCCCGCGTCGGTCGATGAATCCCCTTCGTATCATGCATACGGAGCCATCCAGCGAACTCGGCGGAGAGGAGTTGCGAATATTGTCCGAAGCGTCCGGCATGGCTCGGCGTGGGCATACCGTCACCCTGGCGGTCCCGGCGGACAGCCGGCTGAAACGGTATGCGGAACAGCGGGGTTTGCCGGTCGCGCCGGTCACGATGACCAAGAGCCGTTACCTGCCGCTGGTGTTCGAGTTTCTCTCGCTGTTCCAACGCTACCAAACAGATGTGGTGAATACCCATGGCTCCGTGGATAGCTGGACGGCGGCCATCGCCGGTCGCTTGTCCCGTCGAAAGCCCGCCATCGTGCGAACCCGACATATTTCGGTCCCGGTACGCGCGGGGTTTCGACACCGGCTGCTCTATCGGGGATTGCCCCATGCGGTCGTGACGACCGGCGCGGCGTTGCGAGCGGAACTGATGCGGAGCCTTGGGATCGAGGCTTCGCGCATTGTCTCAATCCCGACTGGAGTGGATTTAACCGTGTTTCAGCCCGCACCAAACCTCGGCCCGTTGAAGTCCGAGCTGGGACTGATTCCCGATCAGATCGTGGTGGGAACCGTTGCATTCATGCGTCGATACAAGGCTCTGGATGTTCTTCTGTCGGCAGCCCAATTGGTCTTGCGACACTGTCCCGACGCGCGGTTCCTGGTTGTCGGTGACGGCCCGCAGTACCCGAAGATCAGCCAATTGGTCCATGATCTCGGATTAAAGGATCGGGTCTTGCTCACCGGCTTTCGACCCGACGTGCCGCAGCTCCTGGCCTTGATGGACGTCTTCGTCCTTTCGTCCGTCCGTGGAGAGGGTTTGCCGCAGGCGCTCACGCAAGCGATGGCGATGGAGCGGCCGGTGGTCGCGACAGCGGTCGGCAGCGTGTCGGAGGTGGTGCGGCATGAGCAGACGGGACTGTTGGCGGTTCCCGGAGATCAGACTCATCTTGCCGAATGCATCGTGAAACTGATACGTGAACCTGCCACCCGGAGTCGGCTTGCGCGGGCAGGACGTGAACTTGTGGAGAAGGAATATAACTTCGAGCACATGCTGGATCTCACGGAAGCCCTGTACGCCGATCTCTTGCGACGCGAATGGAAATGACGCAACAAGGAAACCACGATGTCCATCGCAGCGGTTATTATTACCAAGAATGAAGAGCGGAACATCGCGGATTGCCTTGCCTCGGTAAGCTGGGCCGATGAAAGAATCGTGGTGGACGCGGAGAGCACGGACGGCACGGTCGACATCGCAAAAGCCGCTTCAGCCAGCGTCTCCGTGCGACCCTGGACCGGTTATGGCCCGCAGAAGAATTTCGGCATCGACCAGGCGCGCGCGGAATGGATTCTGATTGTCGATGCGGACGAGCGGGTGCCGGAGGCGCTGCGCGACGAGATCGTGGCGCTCCTGCGTCGAAATCCGGATCCGGAGACGCCCGGCTATGAGATTCCCCGGCGGAATTTTTTTTACGGCAAATGGATCGAGGGCGGCGGCCTGTATCCCGATTATCAGTTGCGCCTGTTCAGAAGGACAGCGGGCCGGTACGACGACGTCCTCCTCCACGAAAACTTTCACCTGGCGGGGACCGCAGGACGGCTGGAGCAGCCGCTCGACCATTACAGCATGCCGACCATCGCGCACCATGTTAGGAAGATGATGCGTTATACCAGCCTGGGCGCGCAGGAGAAATTGAAGGGGACAACGAGGATCGGCGCCTGGACGGTCGGGACGCACCATCTCGGAACGGTGCTGAAGACCTTCGTCCTCCGTCGCGGCTATCGGGACGGTCTGTACGGCGTCATCGTGGCGATGTTCGCCGGGCTGCATACCTTCGTGAAATATGCGAAGGCCTGGGAGGCGTTGAACGTGAAGCGCGCCCCGGGAAAGGGCAGCGTCCCCGGCGCTGAGTAACCATGCGCATTGGAATCGATGCATCGCCCGTGATCGGCGACCGAGGCGGGGTCGGCTGGCATACTCAGCATCTTTTGGAGGCGATGCTGGAACTGAAAGAGGATGTAGAGTATGTCGGATACCTGCGGCCTGGTTCACTAAGAGAGGGTCGTCTCGAGGGCTGGCCGACCAATGATCGGGTTCGCTGGGCGGAGGTTCCTCGCTGGTTGATGTCCTGGCGGGGGCGTCTTGATCGGCTGGACTTGTATCACGGTCCCAACTTTAAAATGCATACAGGGGGACGATATGGTGGCATCGTGACGATCCACGATCTCTGGTTGGAACGGCATCCGGAGTACTCCAAAAAAATGTTCGGTCAACGAGCTTCATCACGGCGCGCCCGCGCCACGGCTCATCGGGCTCGGACCGTCGTCACAGTATCCCGGTTCTCCGGCCGGGAAATCACCGATCTGTACGGAGTGCCGCCGGATCGCATCGCGGTGATCTACAACGGCGTCGCGGAAGAATTTGCGCCGGTAAAGGATGAGGAGGCCATCATGCGGCTGCGCCGCCTGCTCGGCATTCCCGATGCGGGCTTTATCCTCTTCGTCGGGGGCGCCGATCCTCGAAAAAATCATCGCGTCTTCTTGGAAAGTATCAGCCAATGCGTGCCGGCCTTGAACGGGCGGGCGGTGGTGCTTGTCGGCGACGCCGTCCATCCGTTCGGCGATTACCGTCAAACTGCGGACCGGCTCGGTCTCGACTCTCATGTTCGCTGTCCTGGCCGCATCAACCGAAGAGACCTGCAAGTCCTCTATTCCTACGCGGACCTGTTTGTCTTCCCTTCGCTGTATGAAGGATTTGGGATGCCGGTGCTGGAAGCCATGGCCTGCGGCGCACCGGTCATTGCCTCCTCGACTTCGGCTCTGCCTGAGGTGGCGGGCGACGCGGCGGTTCTGGTGGATCCGGAAGATGTCGAGGCATTGAGCCGCGCCATCGTCGCGGTTCTGGATGATCGGGAGAAGCGCGAGCGAATGAAAGTGTTGGGCTTCGCTCGCGCGCGAAAGTTCACCTGGCGGGATGCGGCGGCTCAAACACAGGCCCTCTACCGCCGGTTGTGCGCATGATGCGGGCAGGCAAGGAGCCGGCGACCTAGATGTCACACACATCTCCGCAGCATTCCGTGATTCCGAAGGACTATCTTCTCGATCTGTATCATCGCTATCTGGCCGATCTTCGTTCCGTTCGAATTCAACAACGAAATTTCTTGAGACGGAACAATAACTCGCTGCTGCGTCGATTGCACCGCATGAAACTGCGCCGCTATCTTCTCCGGCCGATGTTGGATGATGTCGAAGCGGAGATCACATATTTATTGATCCGGGATCGCGATCCGAAATTGATCGTGGAAATGTCGCCAAATACCGGTTGGTCGACGACGTGGATCCTCAGCGCCCTTCGGGACAACGGCAACAATGGCCAGCTCTGGTCCTATGACCTCCATGACACCGCTACCAGGCTGGTGCCTACGCATCTGGCCGAAGGCCAGTGGCATTTCGTGCTGGGAGATGCCCGCCAGACAATCCCGCAGGCGCCTGATTTCGACTACTTGTTCGTCGATTCCGACCACAGTGCTGCGTTCGCTCGATGGTACTGCGAGGTGTTATTGCCGCGTGTGAAGCCCGGCGTGGTGGTCAGTGTGCATGATGTCTTTCATCAAGCGCACTTGTCGGAAGAAGGCCTGGTCGTCGCCGATTGGTTGAAACACCGAGGTCTCTCTTATTGGACTGTGGCTTCGTCGGTTGACGGGGCAGACGCGTCGGAGCTTCGTGACAAGCGCCGGAACTTGCATCCGGATCTCGAGCGGTCCATCCATGGTCATGCGGATCCGATGATGTTCTTCGTGATGAAGTAACCATGTCCCCGTCGAAGCTTCGCGTTCTCCATGTCACCAATCAGCTTCAGTTGGGCGGTACGGAGAAGACGCTGCAGACTTTCTGCCGGTACCTCGATAAGTCGCGGTTCGAAGTCTATGCCTGCGGACGCCTGAGCGGAGGCGTGCGGGCCGGGGAATTGGAGCGGCTCGGCATTCCCGTGGTGATCCAGCCGGCCGATCTGACCCAAGTAGTCCGGGATTACCGAATCGATATTTGCCATATTCATCGAGCCGGGACCTACGAGCCGGGAACGCTCCCGGAGAAACGCGGCGGGTTCCCACGGATCGTCGAAACCAACGTCTTCCACGGCTTCGATGAGCGGGACGGCGACCGCATCGACTGCCATTGTTTTGTCTCGGAATCGTCGAAAGCTTCCTACCTGCGCCGCTATGGCCGGCGGAGCGGCGCCCGCTATGAGGTGCTCTATAATCCGGTGGATTTCTCCGAATTCAATGTGGACCCAAAGCCGTTTACTTCGACGATCGGCCGTTGCAGCC
>DASSBQ010000025.1:0-18776 GCA_035698625.1 Nitrospiraceae bacterium | reverse complement strand
TGGATCTTGTGTCCGACCGGTGATTGGGCGAAATAGCGACGGGCGATCGCGGCGGCATTTTCATCCACTTCGCATGTCGTGACCACTCCGCCTGGCGGCAGGGCCTCGGCAAAGCACAACGCGCTATACCCGGTAAACATGCCGATTTCCAGCACGCGCGACGCTCCGATGAGCCGTGCCATCATTTTCAGAACCGCCCCCTCCAGTGGCCCGACGATCATTTGTGAAAACGCCATGGTTCGGACGGTCTCCTCCCGCAACGCCCGGCAGCAGGGCGACTCAGGCGTTGAGTGAGCTTGCGCATAGGCTTCCACATCGGCTCTGACCAGCTCGTGCATTCCCTCCACTCCTCTGTTTGAAATCGCGGAATCGGTTGCGTAGACTGGCAATCATAGCATGCCCTATGTGCTCGGTAAGGAGGATTTGTGAAGACACTTGCGACCTTAGAGCCTCTGACATCCCGGCTTCTTGAGATCCAACGCATCGGCAGCGCCGCCTCATTGTTGGGATGGGACCAAGAAACCTACATGCCGTCAGGCGGGGGCGCGGCCCGCGCCGATCAGATTTCCACCTTGCAGGGCCTGGCTCATCAGAAACTCGTCGCTCCGGAAATTGAAACACTGCTTCGACAATGGGTCGATCCGCAAAGCGGAGAGGCAATCGAGACTCCGGCCGACGGCTGGGATGACCTGTCCCGCGCCCTGCTGAGAGAAATTTGGCGGGATTTCAGCCGGGCGAAAAAGTTGCCTTCGGAGTTTGTCGTCCACCTGAGCCGAGAATGTTCGCTGGCTCAGCAAGCATGGGTCGCCGCGCGCGAAGAGAGCCGTTTCACGGACTTTCTCCCGCATCTTCAAACAATCCTCACGTTGAAACGCCAGGAAGCCGACTATTTGGGGTACCGTTCTTCGCCGTATGATGCCTTGCTCGATCTCTACGAACCGGGCGCCACCGTGGCCTTTCTCGTGCCCCTCTTCGATCAATTGCGATCCCGCCTCGTCCCGCTGCTTCAACAGGTCATCGCCAGCTCCGTGAAAATCGACGAAAGTTTTCTCTATCGGACGTATGAGACCGGCCGCCAATTGGAGTTTGGCCGACTCGTGCTGACCGCTATGGGATACGATTTCGGCCGGGGGCGCCTCGACTTGTCGGCCCATCCTTTTACCACCTCCTTCCATCCGACCGATGTCCGCCTGACGACCCGCGTCCACGAACAAGAGCTGCCGTCCTGTCTGTTCAGTTGCGTCCATGAAGGCGGGCATGGTCTCTATGAACAGGGCCTCGATCCACGATACTATGGAACGCCGCTGTGCGATTCGGTGTCTCTCGGCATCCACGAAAGCCAGTCGCGCCTCTGGGAAAACTGCGTGGGACGTTCTCGTCCATTTTGGCAGTTCTTCTATCCGATCCTGCAACAGACATTCCCGCAGGAACTGAACGGAGTGGATCTCGATCATTTTCATGCCGCGATCAACCGTGTGAAGCCCTCATTGATCCGCGTCGAAGCGGACGAATTGACCTATAATCTGCACATCATGCTGCGCTTCGAAATCGAACAGGCTCTCATTGAGGAGCGCCTGCCGCCGAATGAGCTTCCCCAGGTATGGCGGGATAAGATGCGGCTATATCTTGGGATCGAGCCGGAACGAGACGCCGACGGCGTCCTTCAGGACGTGCATTGGTCGATGGGTTCGTTCGGATATTTCCCCACCTACACGTTGGGAAATCTGTATGCGGTGCAATTCTATGAGCAAGCCAAGCAGGACATTCCCCGCTTGGAAAATGACATCGAGTCGGGGCAGCTCTTGGGGCTTCGCCGATGGTTGGGGGAGAAGATTCATCGGTGGGGCAGAACGTTCCCTGCCGATCGCTTGGTGGAACGGGCGACCGGCTCTTCGCTGCAACCCGAACAGTTCCTTCGATATCTTGAAGAAAAGTATCGTCGGCTCTACAGACTTGACCGCTCGTCATAACCTCACCGCGCTCTGCCCAGATCTCTTGCAGTCGCTTCAGTTCCGACGACACTTGGTCGAGAACCGTCACGGCCATGCGACCATATGGCTATACGGACTTACCCTAATCGGCCCTATTGTACATCCGCGACACGTTCTCTAGAATGAATGCCTTGGGAATCGTCCTTAGTAAGTCCGTATTTTCCACCCAGCGCGGAACCGGACTCACTGCCTAGCGAGCGTCCGCGCAACTGCTGGGAGACGACCACATCGGTGACGGAGAAAATCGCTGCGCCACACAGCAGAGGAATATCGATGCTACTGGCGCTTGAACGGAAGTGGCTCCTGGCCGGGCTTCTCGGAATTCTCTTATTTCTCTTCAACATCTATCTCTCGGTCACCAATGCCCTCACCATTATCGAACTCCGGCAATGGGTCGAGCACACCCACAAGGGCATCGCCGGTTTACAACGTTTCCTGGCGACAGCGCAGGCAGCGGAGACGGGGCAACGGGGATTCCTGATAACCGGCCTGCCCGAATATCTCGACCTTTACAATCAGGCACTTGCGGAACTGAATCATGAGCTCGACCGCATCGCCGAGCTGACCGATGAGGACCCCGCCCAACAAGAGCGTGTGAGCCAACTGCGGGTTCTGCTGGCCGATAAGCTCGCCGAACTGGCCGAAAGCATCCGCCTTCGGAAGGAACGTGGGTTCGACGCGGCCCGCAAGGCTGTCGGCACGCAGCGAGGCAAGCAGCTCATGGACGGCCTCCGGAGCGTGATCAGCGATATGGAACAAGAGGCATATCGGCTTCTTAGCGAGCGCGAGGAATTCGTTACGCAGACTTCCTATCAAAGCCTGTTCGCATTCACCGCCACCGCGCTGCTAGCGCTCATAGGTTTCGCGGTTGCCGTCGGTGTGGCGCAAAAATATGTCTCCGTTCGCCGTACAGCCGACGACCAATGGAGGCAATCCTATGAACAGCTTCAGGCCGCGGGACGGCTGATTACCGGAGCGGAAAATGCGGAGCGTCGGCGTATCGGCCGCGACGTTGACGAGGACTTGGGACAACTGCTCAATGGAATACGTTTTGACATGACGTGGCTTCACAAACGCTGCGCCGCCTTGCCTACCACGTCTGAACGGCGTGAGATTACGGATAAGCTGAGCGATTTGATCGGGCTGGCCGACCGCGCCTTATCATCCGTCCGGCGGATCAGCAAGACATTACAGCCCGTCCCCTTGGACGAGATCGGTCTCATATCCGCCGTGCACACATACGCCCAGAACTTCGAGGCCAACACCGGGATTGCATGCGCGGTGGCCGTCTCACCCACGCTCGACGACTTTACCTTTGATGAGCATACGGCCTCGAACATCTTTCGGATCGTTCAAGAATTGCTCACCAACGTGGCCCGGCATGCGGAAGCGACGCTGATCACTATTACGCTGACCTTGACGGAGGATACGGTGATCATTACCGTGGAAGACAATGGAAAAGGCATCACGCCCGAGCAAGCGAAACACACTCAATCCTTCGGCATCGTCAGCATGGAAGAACGAGCGCTGTTGATCGGCGGGGCCTTCACCATTACCGGAACGCCGGGAGTCGGCACCGCGGCCCGGCTGACAATCCCGATTACGCCCAGCCAGCGTCGTGAAAGAAATGTTCTCAAAGTGCGCTCCTAAGCACCATATCACGCCCGACCCGTACTCCTATGAAGTCGGTCATTGCGGTGGAAGGATCGACGGATATTCCGGTCAATACCCCATCGCCGCATTCAGCTTATTCAGGAAGTTGGGCGCAAATGTGAGTTCTGTTTGTACTTCAATGCGGCTGGGAACCAGAAGGGTGGTATGGAAGACGATATCGCGAATGGGAATTTTCTGATCGGGCTCCTGGGGCGTGACGAGTTCCACTGATTCCACCGATTTGATAATGGCGCTACTGTCCTGCGGCCCGTACGTCGTCACAACGGCTTGGATGATCTCACTCATCTTCTGATTTTCTTCCGCTCCTTCGAAGCCCTTCATCAGCATGGGAACCACGTCCTCTCTCGTCTGATCAGACACCGTGAAATTCTCGATGCGCTCCTTCCGGCGAAGAGACGTCAGATCGTTGTCGAGATCCTTGCTGAAGGCTCCATAGGCGAACCGAAAAAACTCAAAATGGAGCCCTTTCATGCCTTTACCGAACAGCTGCAACTCACACAGAAAACAGAGTTGTTGCAGTTTGACATCATTGAGCAGCCCGTACGGCTCCGCCAAGTGAAGGATATACAGCAGCAGCCCGCGATCTATGGTCATTTCATGGGATTTCCGCATGGCACCGTCCCGTGGCTCGGTTGAGCTGGACTATAGGCTCCAAAAAACGCGCGCGTCAAATTGCACGGCAACGGCGCGTCCCGGGGCGGTTCACGAGGCACTTGACCAAGCACACCATTTCGTCTTTTAATAAACGGTCTTTCGCCATGGACGCCCGGATGAACAAGAGTATGAAAGAAATGGAGACCTTGAGGAAGCACCTCGCCAAACATCAGTTGAAATTGACTCGCCAACGGGAACTCATTCTCGCGGCATTTCTTAAGCAGGAACATGTGACCGCCGAAGCTATGTACCACCAACTCGCCAAGAAGGATCCCCATCTTGGTTTGGCGACGATTTACCGCACGCTGAATCTCTTCTGCGACGCCGGCCTGGCCCAGGCTCGGCACTTCGGCTCTCAGACGCAATATGATAATGTATCGCATAAGGGACACCATGATCATTTGATCTGCACCGGCTGCGGCAAAATCGTGGAATTCGAGAATTGCGAAATCGAGCGCCTTCAAGAGGAGGTAGCGACAAAAAACGGGTTCGTGATCCAGACGCATAGGTTAGAGCTCTACGGGCTGTGTTCCCACTGTCGCCATTGATCCGCCCGGTATTTCTGATAGCTGGAACGCTACCAATCGTCATCAGCTCTTCCCATCTATCATCACTTCAAAACGTTTCCACGCCTTGGAGGATTCATGCTGCATGTGATTACTAGACGATTACCATGGTTGCTCGCTCTCATTGTGATCTCCGGGAGTTTGGCGATCACCGATGGATACCTGCTGGCGGCGGACACCCTGGTCGTGTATTCGGGACGAGCGGAGCGGTTGATCAAACCCGTGCTGGACGAGTTCCAGACCCAGACCGGCATCCATGTCAAATTGCTGTCCTCGGGGACAACAGACCTCGTGAACCGACTCAAGGCAGAGGGAGAGCGCACCCCGGCTGATGTCTTAATCACGAATGATGCCGGCAGTCTTGAACATGCGCGTGAATTGAAGCTCCTTCGTCCGCTGAACCTCTCGGAAGTCGACCATGCCATTCCCCCGCAATTCAGAGCTCAAGATGACAGCTGGATCGGACTGTCAGGCCGTTTCTGGATCTTGGTCTACAATACCCAGCAAGTGAAGTCCGATCAGATCCAGTCATTGCTGGAGCTTGCCGAGCCTCGTTGGAAGGACAAGATAGCCATTCCCAATGCCGGCAGCGAGTATTTGCAGGCCGGTGTTTCGGTCATCAAGGCGACGCATGGCGACGAACGGACGAAACAGTTCTTGACCGGGCTCAAAGCCAACGCGGGACCCCACGTGTACCAGAAGAGCTCTCAGATCGTGGACGCCGTCGCCAAAGGACAAGCGGCAATCGGTATCGTCAACCACTACTATATTTACCGACATCTGAACGCACAGCCTGAAGCGCCGATCGCCGCCTTGATGCCCGATCAACAAGAAGGGGGCATGGGCGCGATCATGAATGTCGCCGGCATCGGTGTAAGTCAATATTCCCGTCATCTTGATAGCGCCAAATTACTGGTGGAATTTCTGGTTGCGCAGGCCGGGCAACGGTTTTTTGCAGAGTTGAACAAGGAATATCCCTTGCGCCCGGAAGTCCAGGCCGATCCGGCCCTTGTAGCCCGACACTCTTTTCGAGTCGCCATGGTTCCCCTCGCTCGGCTGGCCGAGCTTCGCGAGCCGACATTGACTCTGATCGAACAAGTCGGCCTTCGCTGACAGCTCTGCCTCCATGGTGATGACGCTGCGCCGCACGCTCTCGATCCCTCTGCAATGGATAACCGTGCCAACGACCGCGCTTCTGGTGGCGCCTGTCGCGTACATCACGTTCCTGGCATTCCACGGCAATGCGGCGGTATGGCAGAGACTATGGGCGACCCGACTGCCGGAGTTGCTCTGGAATACCGTTGCGCTTGCCGTAAGCGTGTCCGTCCTGACGTTTCTCCTCGGATTCTCCCTGGCTTGGTTCGTCGTCCGCTACGAATTTCCCGGACGACGGATATGGGAATGGGCTTTGGTCCTGCCCCTTGCCATGCCGACATACGTACTCGCCTATGTCTATGCGCACTTGCTCGGCATGGGCGGCCCGGTGGATCAATGGTGGCAATCCTTATTCGGGCCGGGCGCTCATATGCTGGCGCCTCACAGCTTTACCGGGGTCAGTATTATTATGGCCCTGGATACCTATCCATTCGTCTATTTGCTTGCCCGGGGAGCGTTGCTAAGCCTGAATGTGTCCTATGAAGAAGTCTCCCGCGTATGCGGCGTATCTCCCTGGCAGACTTTATGGCGGGTCACGCTGCCGCTGATTCGTCCGGCTATCGTGGCCGGTCTGGCCTTGGTGGTCCTCTATGTGATTTCCGACTTCGGCGCGATATCTCTGCTGCGCTATCAAACCTTGACGTATGCGGTGTACCAGCAAATGACCGGCCGGTATGACCAGAGCGCCGCCAGCATCCTGAGCGTGCTATTGGTCGTCATGGCCCTGGTTTTTCTTGTCGCGGAACGCTGGTTTCGCCAACGGAGCCGTTTTTATCAGACAAGCGGGCGCTACAAGACCAGTGAGAGGCGGCGTTGTGGGTCGTTTGGCCCATGGGGCATGACGGCTTGGGCCGCTCTAGTGTCCAGCGTGGCGTTTGGGATCCCGGCCGCCGTACTCGTGTATTGGAGTGTTGCGGCGATTGAACAAGGAGCTCTTGACGCACGCTTTGTTGGTTTTATCTGGAATAGCGCCTTTCTGTCCTGTTTGGCAGCCACTTGCGCCATCGTCGTCGGTCTTCCGCTAGCCTATCTAGCCAGCCGCCGTCCGACCCCGCTGAATCTGGCCTGTCTGCAAGCCGCGTATGCCGGCTATGCACTCCCCGGCCCGGTCGCCGCCTTGGCGGTGCTGGCCTTGTTTACCGCATTCATACCCTTCTTATATGGCTCCGTGGTGATTCTGATCATCGCGTACGTCATTCATTTCCTGCCTGCCGGCCTGCAATCCCTCGAACCGGCTATTCAACAAGTCACACCCAATCTCGAGGAAGCGGGGAGAACCCTAGGCCTGCGCACGCGCCAGACGCTCTGGCTCATTACCTTGCCCCTCATTCGGAATGGCTTTCTCGCTGCGTGGGTTCTGATGTTTCTGCAAAGCATGAAAGAGTTGCCCGCAACCCTTCTCCTGCGACCCGTCGGATTCGATACACTGGCCATCCGAGTCTGGCTTGAGGCGAGCGAAGAATACTATGAATTGGCTGCCCCCAGCGCCTTGCTGATCGTGATCCTGAGCCTACCGGCCCTGCTTCTTCTGGCGTCCAAAGACTGGCGCACCGCGTAAGTTGCCATAGACAAACGGTATACTGTGGAACATTGGACCGATAAACGCACCGTAGCATCCCCGTCCGGAGACCCGCCAGTCAGCTCGGAGACCATTGTCGAACTCCGCGGCATATCGTGCGCCTACGAGCCGGGACGTCCGGCAGTCTCAGATATTTCTTTCGCGGCGCGGCATGGGGAAATTCTCTGCTTGCTTGGCCCCTCGGGTTGCGGTAAGACGACTATCCTGCGCGCTATCGCGGGATTTGAGCCGGTCACCGGGGGTTCCATCACTCTGGCCGGCCAGGTCGTCTCTTCGCCGCACGTTCTCATTCCGACCGAACAGCGGCACGTCGGCATGGTATTTCAAGAATATGCGCTCTTCCCCCATCTTCGAGTCGCACACAATATTGCCTTTGGGCTGCGTAACCTTTCCCGCGCTCAACGTCAGGTCGTAGTGGAAGACCTCCTTAAGTTAACCGGGCTGACCGGCCTTGAGCGCCGATATCCTCATGAACTTTCCGGTGGACAGCAGCAACGAGTGGCGTTGGCCCGGGCTCTGGCCCCCCAGCCTCTTTTACTGTTGCTCGACGAGCCTTTCAGCAACCTGGATCCCGACATGGCGAGCCGGATGCGGCAAGATCTCCACGACTTGCTCAGGCGAACGAAAACCACGGCCATCCTGGTCACTCATGATCATGATGAAGCGTTTGCGATGGCGGACCGAATCGCAGTCTTACACCATGGCCTTCTGGAGCAGTTCGATGTCCCGGAAACGATCTACCACATGCCTTCCACGCCGTTCGTCGCCGAGTTTGTCGGCCAAGCGGATTTCTTGCCCGGCGTGGTGCTTCGCGAGCGGGTCTCCACTGAGATCGGGGAGTTTCCCAATTTGAAACGACTGGATGATGGAAGCAGCGTTGTGATCATGATTCGGCCCGATGACATTCATGTGGTTCCGGACAAATCCGGCACCGCCCATATCGTCGGGCGACAGTTTAAGGGTTCGGAGAATGTGTACACTGTTCAGCTGCCTTCCGGAGAACTGCTCCATAGCAGCGAAGGATCTTTACACATCTATCCGGTCGGCACAGCGGTCAAGTTGCATGTTCTTGCCGCCCATACCGTCATGTTTTCCGACAGCCGAAAAGGAGCCGAGCCCAAATTGACAGACCTTCGATAGTTCTGGCATTCATACACTTCACATGTTCGAAACCCGGGCATTTGGAGACCATTGAGGAGCACATCATGGAGTTTCTACAACATACTGTCGATTATGGCATCATCGGAGTCTTGCTGGTATTGAGCATGTGGTCGGTGGCCGTGGCCGTCGAACGCTGGCTATTTTACCGCCGCGTTGATATGGCGCATTTTCCGAACCCCCAAGCGCTCGAAATCGCCTTGACCAAACGGCTGGTGATCATCGGAACGGTTGCGGCAAACGCTCCTTATATCGGACTTCTCGGAACCGTGCTGGGAATCATGCTGACATTCCATACCATGGGAACATCGGGCACAATGGCGGTCAACACGATTATGGTCGGCCTGAGCTTGGCATTAAAAGCGACGGCCGTCGGCCTGCTGGTCGCCATACCCTGCGTGGTGATGAACAATGTATTGCGGCGGCGCGTGGCGGAAATCATCACGCTCTACAAGGTGCAACATGGAACGTGAGTTAAACCAGATTAATGTCATTCCGCTGGTCGATGTCATGCTTGTGCTTCTTGTTATCGTGCTGACTACCGCGACTTTTATCAGCACGGGCCAGATTCCGGTCAACCTTGCCAAGGCAAAGGAGGTCGGCGATCACAAGGACGTGCCGATCGTGATAACCCTGACTGCGGAAGGCGCCCTATACATCAACGATAAGGCGGTCTCAGGCGATGATCTCAAGAATGCATTGCTGTCTCACCCCCGCGAATCCCAAGTCGTGGTCCGCGCAGACAAGGTGATCTTGCTCGAACGATTTGTCTCCGTTGTAGACGATGTGCGAGGGATGGGTTTTCAGCAGGTCAGTCTTGAGGTGGTGCGCTTGTAATCCGATATGGTGGCTGGTTTGACCTTATTTTCTTCGTTTGGGCGGTCAGCAGACTGCGGTGAGACTACGAACGCTGCACCCGGTTGTATCCCACCAATTCTAGAAAGTCATGACCTTCAGGTTGCGTGCGATCTTTGAATCATCCCCTTTTTTCAATCTGACCCAGTCAGGGCATCGGGTGGTTGTTTCTGCGAGTGCTCTTCAACACCTTGCGTGTCAGCCGTTCGGGATAATTGAGAATGAGTTGCGATAAATTATGCACCGTGCTTCTCCACCGTCTTCCTGCGGCATTCTCATATATTCTGATCACCAGCCTTTCGCCATAGTAATTCTTCCAGTGGAATCTTCCTCGTTTCAAGGCGGCTTCCAGGAACGCATTGCCCTTGACGATGGGCACTTGCTTTCGCAAGGCATGAAGACATGCAGGCAACATGACGGCTGGATCGTTACTCATATTGGTTCCGTGACGCCGGTATTCCAGGACCGGTTCTGTATGGCAGGCGACCGGAAAAGCATATGTGAGACGAAGATATAAGTCATAGTCCCCTGCGGCTTGGTTGGCAGCGTCAAATCCATCGACTGCTAATAGCGGATGCTTCCGATATAGCACAACGCCTGGATTACCTATGAAATTCTGTTCAAGGAAATCACTATACCCATATCTCCGCTGGCAAAGCGGGTGACATACCCCTTTTCTTTTACCTTCTCCATCAATCATATAAAACGTCCCAAATGTTAGGGCGCAGTCAGGATTAGCTCGCAGACTACGAATGCCGATTTCAATCGCCTGTGCAAGTAGCCTGTCATCTGCGTCCAGAAAGACGACATATGAACCGGTGCTTAACTTGAGACCGACGTTGCGCGCGGCAGTGACACCACTATTTCTCTGTTTCACATACCGGACATTTTGATACGATCTGACCACATGCTCGGTTTCATCACTGGATCCATCGTCGATGACGATAATTTCAACCGGCCCATAGGTCTGCTTCATGGCGCTTTGAATTGCGTCGGGAAGAAAGTCGGCGTGATTGAAGGATGGAATAACCACCGACACGAGATCGGCCTGCTGCGGAGCCTGGACTCTCACGGTACGCGCCCCGCTCCCTATCCTTTCCTCGTTCAGCTCGGTGGTAGACAATGTCTGGTGTCCTAACAGCTAACCTTGATGGCCGAGAATGGTGGGCATCATCTAAATTGGGAAACAGACCCACACCAGGTCCAAGGTGGCAAATCATGCGACATAGTCGTTGGCGGTGATTTTGATAACAAGTATCAACTCAACGCGCAGTTTGTCAAGCAGTTTGTTTGGAGGTGCGTTGAAGAGAGCTCTCCGTCATCGCGCGGCTTCTTGGGAAGCATGTCGCTCCAGATAAGACATAAGATAGACCCAATACCGTTCCTCTTTGAGAATGCTCCGCTGAAAAGAGGCGAGCTCGCGCGCTTGCGTCCCCGCGGCGCCGAGATCATAGCTCAAGATTAGAACAACATTGCTATGGTTCTGCCGCACCAGGTCGCTCGCCGTACGCACGACTTCTTCAGGGGTGGCTCGAGTCCGTCTGTCTTGCCACCGCACGAACGTGCCTGTCTGTTTGTTTTCAACATAATACATGGGGTAATTGAGGTATCCGGCCACCGCCGATGCCAGATCAAACTTACTGCCGACCATGGTAGCTCCCAGGAGACCGCGTTTTTCGACGAAATCGGCCGTTTCCTTACTCGCCGAGAACGGATAGACCAAGTCGGTAGCGGCAGCTAATCCGCCAGCCACGGCGTGGCTCGCAAATAGTAGCGTCACAAAAGCCGCGCTACCTCGTCCCCTCATTCCTGTAACTCTGAACTGCTTTCGAGCAAGTGAGAGCCATAGGCATCCCACGAAGACGAGGAACGCATGGCCGGTATGGCGGATGCCGTGATTCACTTTGAGATGCAGGAACAACAAGATGCCGCCGGTAGCGATGAGGTAGAGTAACATGACCGAAGGGGTGCGGGTGAGCATAAGAGCGGCAATTCCCAGCAATCCTACTGCCAGGGCCAACTGCACATCCCGCGGTTCAAGAATCATGCGGCCAAGGTGAATACGCGGCAATTCGTCCAAAAGATTCGTATTCCAAAAATGAGGAAGGTTGTGGGGAAGCGGCACGTACGATCTCCAAATGGAGTTGACGGTCTTCTCCATCGGACCGCCTAGGAGGATGGTGTTCCAAGCCAGCATCCTCGGCGAGTTATCCGGAGGCGGGGCACTTTGCATCCCGGCAACAGTGAGGCCGAGGCCGAGCACGACCACTACCGTCAGCGCCAGAACGAGGGAGGGCGCCCGCCGGCGAAGGAACAAGTCCATCAGAAGCCAACCTCCCAGCGCCAGAGCAATGATCGCTCCGAACGCGCTGGTATTCATCATGATGACGAGAAGAAGGGAGCAGATCAAAATTCGTCCCGGCCACTTGGTCTGCACCGCACAGAAAGCACAAAACGCCAAGACGCCTAATGCGTAATTGCGGCTTACGATCAGGTACTCATAGAAAGGGAAGTATCCAAACGAAAGGAGAAGCTTCTGGAATCGTGTGAACGGGGCGTGGCGACACAGCAGAAAAATCGCTCCAATGCCTATCACGAGATGGAACAATTGCATAAGGATGGGATCCTTCGAGAATCGGCTCAGGACGTAAAGGCAAAGATACCAAACGGAAGGATGGCCCTCATATCGCGCATTGCTCAAGAGTTCCGACACAGTACGGCTGCTCGCGGCAATGCTCCACGCTTGCAATTCATCACGCCACATTTCGTGGTGAAGAATGACCACTAAGCCGACCAGGAAGGCCAAAATGGAAACAATCACGGCAAATCGCGAGTCCGTCTCAGTCGATGACTGTTGTGCCGGTGTTGGTCGCGACCAAATTAGCCAGCCTGACAATGTAATCAATAGAGCGAAAATGGCAGCCAGAGCAGCCGCGAATACAGCACCGGGACGATCCATCAATATCGGCCAATCCTGGTACAGTCTCAGCGACCTTACGGTCAGTACGTCAGACTGCGTCAATGTTGTTCGATAACTATCGCCGTCCCAAACCTCGACGAAGGCACCGCCCGCTGTCTTGGTGACCAAGAAGCCATAATCAACCTTGGTCCCCCTCTCCGCCCGGATAGTCACCGTAAACCATTCTTCCTTCAGTGCCATGGGAGTGGACATGACCTGTTTACGCATCACAGTTCCAAGAGGCCGTATGTCTTCGCTGACCGGGAGCCATCCATTCACTCCCCAAACAAACAGCACTTCCCCGGCGGCAGCGAGTTGGTATCGGATCTCGAGTTCGACAAGGGATTCCTGCGCGGACGCACACAGGCCGGTGTCCGCGAATACTGCCAGCATGGAGATAAGGAGCAGGAAAAAAAGAAGCGCCCTCATCACAAGGATGGAGGAACTCAAAGTAGTCATGTCACTCCTGGCATCACCGCCGTTCAGGCCGATGGGCGGCCATCGAGCTACGGCGGCGCTTCCATCTCTCTTTCAAAGCCTGCTCCAAGCATCCGGTTGCGTTGGCGATCTGCGCCGTCATCAGCAAAGAAAAATCCCGGAACACATGCCGATTCAGGCCCTTCGATAATGGCGAGCGTAACAAGGCCTCATAGAACTTCCAATCAACCCGAAATCCTCCCGTGCCTCGATTTGCGCGTGCCGTGTGATATAACCAGGCTCCCCGCCCATACCCCGCGTGTTGTCCCCAAAATGAGCCCAGCGTGAGAGGATGGGCATGGAAGATAACCGCATCCGCCGCATACTGCAGGGGATAGCCTTTTGATCGCCACCGATCACACAAATCACGATCTTCAGATGTTCGAAATCCAGGATCGAATCCCTTCAGATCGTGAAACAGATTCGCCGGTACGGCCATATTATTGGACGCAAAAAAATGGGCGGCCGACGGATCACGATTGTAATGGGCATACACCACATCGATGATCAATTGACTTGCTCCAGCATAAGGATTGTTCTCCAACGCATTAATCGTCCGCCCGCCGAGGAGCCCGCTCTCTGTCACTGCAGATTTTGACGCAAAGGCTTGCAGCCAGTTGGACGCCGGTGCGCAGTCATCATCAGTAAAGGCCAGCATATCCCCCTTCGCATGCGAAGCTCCGAAATTGCGGGCGGCGGCCGGGCCGGCGTTCGGCTGCCATACCACCTTTAAGCTTATATCTCTCGTAATCGGCTCGAGCAGCGACTGCAACGGAATGCTTCCTCCATCATCTACAATGATGATTTCGAATCCATCTCGAGGATAGTCCAGGCCGGACAAAGCTTGGACACAGCCACACAAAGCGTTGGGCCGGCGGTAGGTAGGAACGATCACTGAAAAGATAGGCAAGTTGTCTCTCATGAAATCTCTTCTGCGTTTCGTTCTGCCAGCTGCCAGATGCCGCGGAGCGGTGCACGGCCGAGCAATCCTTCCCACCATCCATAGAGCGCCACAAGCAAAACCGCAACGCCTGGAAGGCCCAGGAGGATCCAGACGGTCCCTGTAGGCCACATCGTAGCCAGGCCCCAACCGAGCGCTCCAAGCAATAGCGCGCGAGTCAGGCTTTGGAAGCGAAGGCGGGTCAAGTCTAAAGAGCGGGCGACAACATAGGCGAACAATGTTCCCACTAGCATCGTACCACTCGTGGTCCACGCGGCGCCGAATGATCCCCATATCGGAATCGTCCATAGATGTCCGAGGAGCGCGAGCAGCATGAGAGGACTACCGATGGCCACGGTCCAGTACAGATGACCGCTCGCCGTCAAAATAGCCATCAGCATTCCAATGAGGACCTGTGCCACAGCCCCGATCATAAGCAATGATACAAATGGAGCGGCCCCTTCGAAGGCCCGCCCAAAACACAACACGGCAATCCCGGAAGCTCCGCCGGCTACCACAGCGGCCAACGGCACCAGACAGAAGACAGCTTGGAGCGAGCGCGCCGCCGTCTGACGAAAGAGACCCATCTGGCCTTCAATCTTTGTTCTCGTCAGCGTCGATAATAAGACGGCAGAAACAGTCTGTCCGAAGATTCCGGGAAGAAGAGAAAGATTCTGCGCGGCCGCATAAACGCCGGCCTGCTCCACCGGCATTCCCAGAATCTTGATCAGGAACAGATCCATCTTGCTCACCAACATAATGCTCGCGGCGGATATCATAAGGGGCAGGGCAAGCCGCTTCAGCGCCGCAACATCCGATGTACCCTTCGATCCGACGGGTCCCAAAGCCCAACGTCCGATCGTCAATTCCACGATCGATGCGCCGATGCTGGCGAGGATGGCGGCGTAAATTGATAGTCCGGCTTCGACCGCAATGGCAATCAACACCAACCTTGCAAGCCAACGGCTCGCCCCCGCGAAGGCCCTTGCCGCGAACTGTCCGCGGCCAGTTAACATGTTTCGATATGCTTGCGCCAGCAGAAAAAACGGAAGGTCGCAGGCAAAGAGGACCACATACGAAAACAGCGCCGGCTCCCGCAGTAATCCTGCAAGCGGCTGAGCCAGGATCCATAGCATCAGCAGAACAGCGATCGCGAGAACCAAATGCCAGCCCAGCAATGTCCGAGCCACGGAACGCCAGTCTGATGCGTGACTAAGACCATGAATCGTGGCGCGGGACAAGATTGATGCAAGCCCCCACTCTATCCCGGCGACCAAGGAAGCTGCCAAAGCAAAGAGTCCATACCCTTCGGGACCCAGCCAGCGAGTGAGCAGCGCGACGGTCAAGAGACCGGTAGGGATCATGAGAAGATCGGCAAAGAGGATGAGCGCGCTGCCGCTCAAGAGAGTCGATCGGTTATCGATGGCCGATCGGTTGAACTGACCGGTACGTTGCGCTAGCATGGCCGCCCACTATGAGGAAGAGTCACTCATCCCCCAACGTCGATACGAACCCACACTGGAGTTGGCATGTGCTGGCTGCCCTGGCCGCCCTACTGCTCGGCATCGCGACATTGCTCTATCAATTAAAGCCGGAGCCGTCGCACCAGCAATTCGGGCAGGCACAGCGACACGTCCTTGCCGCAATCTCCGCCATGCTGGGGATAGGTTGCCTCATACCATGGTCGTTGCGCCGAGTTCTTTCTCGCGATTGGCGCGCCACACTCGCTCGGCAATCCCGTCATCCCTGGCCTCTGCCTCATGACATCATTCCAGGCATTGCTCTTCAGCTCCAAATGACCGTATGCCTTGGCCTCGCACTCTGGACGGGGTGGGTGATATGGACCTTGACGGTCGACGATCACCTGGCAGCACGCCTGACGCTGGAGAACGGCCTGTTGCAAAACCTTACGGTCCTCTGCTATGCCGCCGCAGCGACGCTCCTGTTCAGGCTGGCTCTGCCGAGATCTGCTCCCGGGATTAAACGATGGTGGCTGCTCACACTCGCACTTGGATGCCTGGGGGTGGCGGGTGAAGAGATCAATTGGGGCCAAAGCATCATCGAATACGGAACACCGGAATTCCTCGCCCGCACGAACATTCAACAGGAGGTCAGCCTCCATAACCTGGAACTACCAGGGCTGCCCGGTCGCCATTGGTCCAACGACATACTTTGGGGAATCGCGATCTTAGGCGGTGCTTTGATGCCCCTCGCTCTGTTAACGAGCACGCAGGCTTGCCGGCTGGCTTGGCGATGGGACATACCTCTCCCACCTTGGATAAGCATGGGTTACTTCTTGGCAGCTGCTCTTATCCCACGCGATGGCAACATGCTTGGTATGCTGACCCGCAACAATATTCCTTCGGAACTTAGAGAAGTGACGATAGCCTTTGCCATGCTGATTTGGGCATGGTCCTTATGGAGGAGGCAACCAATCATACCGGCTGATCCTGCGGATCATACGCGCCAAGATGGCGAACTCGATGAAACTCGAATTCAGCAAGTTTAGGCCTGGCTTGTCCTGGGCCGGCGCAGTACCCTACGAACTCCCCGAGCGCGCTGACGAAGAGTCCCAGCAATAGCATCGGCAAGACACCGCTTGGGACCTTGCGCCACGCTCCCGATTCGCGCGCTTGCCCGACAATACGGTTCATCCGAACAAACGGGATAAGTGGCGACGCAATCGCGTAGAGGATTCGTCGGCCGGCATTCCAGGAACGCGCCCTGGAAGAGGCGAAGACGCGGCCGCTGTAAAACTGTGCCTGGAGCCATGAAGATAGGCGGCCAAAGTTGAGATGGGCGACTTGGGCGGCCGGCTCCAAATGAAGCTTATAGCCTTTCTGGCGCAAATCCCAATGCAGCACGCTCTCTGCTTCGAGCATGGCTTCGAGGTCTGCCCCATACCCGAGAAGAATGTCCTTTTTGTAGCTGCTATTGTGCCCAGGAAGATGATCCGGATGGGCGGCTTTCCCCGGATACAGCCACGGTGCATACGCAATGAGCAGATCGGCCCAGCTGACGATACTTCGCGGATTGGCATTGCGTACCACGGGACCAACCGCCGCCCATTCGGCATGGTGTGCGGCTATCAACGCCTCGGCCCAACCTGGAGCCGGAAAGGCATGATCTTCCGCCAGCGCGACGATCGGGGCTCTCGCCCGCCGCACGCCGGCAGTGTTCGCATAGGCAATGGATTGAATTGGGCCGACCTCCACTACTTGGTAGGTCAAAAAGCCGCTTAAGTCTTCGACATCCGGCTGCAGATTCTGCTCTTGAGGAACGACAAGGACCAATTCGATGCGGTCGCGGGCCTGCTGTCGCAAAAGATAGCGAATAGTGGTGCGAACGGTCGCATACGTATCTGGCGTGACCAGGATGACGGATAATTCCGGCTCTTGAACTGTGTTCATATGCTGCTCCAATATGTCACGGCTTCACGCCTATGGGCTGTCCGGTAACCAAGGATTCCGTGGCTGCGACAGCCAGATTGACAGCACGGCGCCCGTCTTCCACGGTACAACCAACCTGGGCCCCGTTTCGAATACAATTGAGAAAATGTCGCCACTGGGCGTCATAGGAGGCGGCAATCTCGCCCCCACATCTCATTTGCCCGATGGCATGCGGCAAAGCCATAACTTTGGTGGCCGTGTCGTGCACCAGGTCTGTAAAGAAACTGGACCTCTGCCTAGAGGAGCTGTGCAAGCCGTCATAACGGTAGCAGGAGACCTGAAGCCGTCCTGCATCGCCATAACACTCCAGTTCATGGGTCTCGCTGGTTCCGTTTGCAAACACGGAAGAGACCAGCATGCCGTCTGCCATGCGCGCAGAGATGACAGCTGCCTCATCCTGCCAGCGTTCCGAACGAGCCGCGACGAAGATTTCTTGCACCTCGGTCGACAAGAGAAATCGCCACAAATCAAAATGGTGGACGGCAAGATCCTGGATGACACCTCCACCACGTGAGCGATCTCGTCGCCAGGCTGGCATGTGGTCATCATGGCGCAAAGCATTCGTAAAAACAGTCCGCATGAGTGCAAGGGACCCCAAGCGTCGATCATTCAGCATGCCTTTGGCCTGCAGAATCAATCGATGCCAGCGCAGATTGAACCCGACCATCACCTTAAGATTTGTTCTTAGAGCGAGTTCCGCAAGCCGATCCGCCTGATCAATCATCAGGGTCATTGGTTTCTCTATAAACACATGCTTGCCTGCCTTTATTGCAGCGATCGTCAGGCTCGCATGATCGTCAGGAGGAACACACACCGCCACAGCATCTACTTTCGGATGTGTTATCACATCCGACGCATCGGAAAAACAGTGCCGTATGCCCAGGCGCCGGCCGAATTCTTGAGCACGCGGCAATTCCATATCGGCCAGCGCCACAACGGCGTAACCGGGGATTCTGCGCAATGCCGGGAGATGCAAGTTGGCGGTCGCCCACCCACACCCAATGATTCCGAGATTCAGTTTGTCGTCACGTACCATCGACATGTTCCGGATTTCCGACTGAGCTTCGTCGTTATCTATTCTAGGGAACGTCTGATTAATTCGAGTTCACACTGAGAAGCCTGCTCATGAGTTGGTCAACAAGGGCACAACGTATGGAATTGAGATTGTCCGGGAGCGACTTGTCGGGGTTCGTCCGCCGTCGTGCTGCCCTCTCCCGCCGCTCGAATATACGCCCCTTACGTCCCCGCCAAGACGTGCCGTCGAGCCACGTCCAGATTCGTCAATCCGCAGGTGACGAAGAGCCAGTTGGTATTCTTCG